>DATGLO010000058.1:0-5402 GCA_035294105.1 Allostellaceae bacterium | reverse complement strand
ACGAGCTCTCCTTCCACTTCCTTTGCGAGCTCGAACCAATCGAGGGTGCGATTGACGAGCGGCGCCTTGAACCCGCCTTCCTCGAACACGATCTGCTCCGGCCTGGCACCGAGCTTGCGCGCCGCGACGCGCTTGCCTTCTTCGATCAGCTTCGTCGCAGCCATCGTCATCACCACCGCGGCATGGCGCATCGAGCGGCCGGAATGCGAGCCGCCGCCTTCGGCGACGAGATCGGTATCGCCTGTCACGACGTCGATACGCTCGACCGGTACGCCCAAGAGGTCGGCGACGACCTGCGAAAAGCTGGTTTCCTGCCCTTGCCCGCTCGGCTGGGTACCGATGACGAGGCGTACGCGGCCCTGGGGAAGCACCTTGAGCGCAGCGCGCTCGCGCGGCGAGCCGGTCGAGGATTCGACATAATTGGCAAGACCAACGCCGAGACGGCGACCGCGTTGCGCCGCCTTCTCTTTGCGCTCGGCCACCCCCGCCCAATCGGCGATCCGCAGCGCCTCGCCCATCGCGCGCGGGTAATCGCCGCTGTCGTAGATCGTGCCGACTGCATTGGTGTACGGCATCTGCTCCGGCTGCACGAGATTGCGCCGCCTGAGCTCGACGCGGTCGATGCCGATGTCGCACGCCGCGATATCGATCAGCCGTTCGAGCGCGAAATTCACCTCGGGCCGGCCCGAGCTGCGCATCGTCGTGGTCGGAACGGTGTTGGTGAATACAGCGCGGGCGCGAAGGCTCGCGGCGGGAATATCGTATGAGCCGGTGATGAGGCCGCAGCCCTTCGCGAGCGGCGAGAGCGACACGCAATGCGCGCCGACATTGCTGATGTTGTCGGCCCTGAGCGCGAGGAATTTTCCGTCCGCGCCGACCGCGAGTTCGAGCGTCGTCAGGAGATCGCGGCCTTCATAGGCCGTGATCATCTCTTCGGCGCGCGTCGCCGTGTATTTGACCGGCCGGCCCAGCTTTTTTGCCGCCCAGAGCACGAGGCCGAATTCGATATAAGGCCGATTGCGCGCGCCGAAGCTGCCACCGACATCGATCGAGACGAGGCGCAGCTTCTCGATCGGGATGCCGAGCACGGCCGCGTATTGCCGGCGTTGCCGCACCACGCCCGGGCCGCCCGCGGTGTAATGCAGCGTATATCGGCCGGTGCCGGGATCGTATTCGCCAAGACCCGAGCGCAACTCCATTGGCATCGGCGAGGCGCGCGGCACATGCACCGTCTTCTTGAAGACCCGATGCGCCGCCGCAAAACCGCGTTCCGTCGCGGCGGCGTCGCCGAACATCGTGTCGATCAGGAGATTGCCCGGCGCCGCGTCGTAGAGCAGCGGCGCGCCCGGCGCGAGCGCGCTTTCGGTATCGATCGCGAACGGCAATTCCTCGTAGCCGACGCGGATCGCTTCTGCCGCGTCGTAAGCCTGCGCCTGGGTTTCCGCGACGACCATCGCGACCGCTTCGCCGACATGACGCACGCGCTCGACCGCGAGCAGCTCATGCGGGCCGATGAAGATCTTGTCCTTGCCGCCGCCGCCCGGCGCTGTCAGCTTCATGTCGAATTGAGTCGACGGCACCGGGTCGTGCGGGATGGCGGCGAGCCCATCGGCGCGGCAATCGGCACCGGTGAAGATGCCGAGCACGCCCTGCATCGCACGCGCCGCGTCCGCATCGATGTTCCGGATACGCGCATGCGGATAAGGCGAGCGGATGAAAGCCGCGTAGGTCGCGCCGGCGACATTGAAGTCATCGGCATAGCGACCCTGCCCAGTAAGCAGCCGCGCATCCTCCTTGCGCGGCAACGGCCGGCCGCTCGCGCGCAGCTTGATGCCTTCGATCACATCCATCGCCTTGACCTCACGGCGCGGTGGCGCGCCGATTGGCGCCCAGCAGCGTATAGAGGATCACCACCGTCAGGCCACCCGAGATCACCGGCTGCTGCACCAGCAGCCGGATCCAGAGCGGCATTGGCGCGAGCGCCTCGGGCGTGATGAACAAGCCGCTGAGCCCGATCAGCAGCGCCAAGCCCGCGGCAATGAAAGCGCGATCGTCCCATTCGACTTTGCCGAGCATCTGGACGCCTTGCATGAAGACGATGCCGAAAAGCAGCGTCGCCGAGGCGGACAGCACCGGCGTCGGCACCACCACCAACAGCATATCGAATTTGACGCAGCCGCCCAGCACGATCAGCAGGATGCCGGCCGCCATCGTCGCATAGCGCGAGGCGACGCGGGTGGTCCGGATGATGCCGATATTGTCGGGATAGACGATGGTGCTGAAGCCGCCGACGATGCCGATGAGGACCGTGCCGAGGCCGACGGCATAGACGCCCTCCGAGGCGCGGGCCGGCGTCAGCGGCTCGCCGCTCCAATCGGCGACGAGTTGATACATCGCGAGCGAGCCCATGCCGGCGGCGATCAGGACCAACAGAAAGATCGCCACGAGATCGGGCTGAACCGCGAAGCCGAAAGGAAACCAGCGCGGCGCCACGAGGATGGGCGCGCTCGCGACCGCGGCGGATCGGGCGAAAGACCGCATAGACGCCCGAGCCGATCGCCAGGGCGAAAAGCACCGCGCCCCGGCGCCAGACCCTGCCGCCCCATAGCGTCACGACGATCAGGACCGCGACCGCGATCATGCCGGTGCCGACATTGACCCAACCGTAGCCGAGCTCGACGGCAGGCCGATCCAGCTTGGCAGCGCGACATTGGCGATCTGGATGATGGTCAGCATCACGATCATCCCGGAGATCAGCGGCGCGCGCAGATAGCGGGCAAAGAGACCGACGATGCTGAACCCGCGGATCGGCACCGTCAGCACGCACCAGATGAGGGCCGCCGCCGCGAGCGAGCCGTAAGCGGCGCCAAGCCCCGCGCCCGGGATATGGCCGACCGCCAGCAAGGCGGCGAAGCTACCGGCATAGGGACCCTGGATGATGGGCAGGCGCAGGAAAAATACCGATTGCAAGATCGTGATGATGCCGCAGGTGGCAAAGCTCATGCCGTAGAGACAGGCGATCTGGTCGGCACCGAGATTGAAAGCGCGTCCGAAGAGGCCGGGAAAGACGAACATCCCGGTCATGCCAAATACATTCTGCAGGCCGAGCACGAGGCCCTGACCCCAAGAAAGCTTCTCGTCGAAGCCGACATCGAAGACCGCGCGAGGCGCGGCGTCGGCTGGTTCCGGCTTCGGCGCGGAAATGGCCATTGCTGTGACTTTTAGCTTTCGGCGAGTGGCTTCTCGTTCAACCCGGGCTCCGCATCGAGGTTTCGCGCACCGGTGATCCGGCATGCCCGATTCTTCTTGTTCTTTATTTGTTCTTATGATAAAGCTGGTCTCCGAACTTGGGGAGAGGAACCATGCACCGTCCGTTGGACCGCCAAACCGCTGCGCTTCTACTCGTCGGCTGGTTTATCGCCCTGGTCACCACGCTGACCTGAGCGTCTTCGACAGAATTCGGCCGCCTCACCGCCGCTGCACCGCTTCGCGCTTTGCGGGGCGAAGTTCTCCGACCTAAAGTCGGAGAATGAAACTACTCGTTATTGAGGACGACCGCGAAGCCGCCGCCTATATCTCGAAGGGGCTCGGCGAAAGCGGCTATGTCGTCGATGTCGCCTATGAAGGCCGCGATGGGCTCTTCATGGCGAGCTCCGGCACTTACGACGCTTTGATCATCGATCGCATGCTGCCGGGCATGGACGGCCTTGCCGTTATCGCGGCGTTGCGCGCTGCCGAGATCCGCGTTCCGGTCCTGATCCTCAGCGCCTTGGGGGCGGTCGACGATCGCGTCAAAGGGCTGCGCGCGGGCGGCGACGACTACCTCGTCAAACCCTTCGCCTTCGCCGAACTCCTTGCCAGGCTCGAAGCGCTGCTGCGGCGCGGCAGTGGCCCGCCTGCGACCACAAGACTGCATGTCGCCGATCTCGAGATGGACCTTCTCGCGCGCACCGTCCATCGCGGCGGCCAGGAAATCGACCTGCTGCCGCGTGAATTCCGCCTGCTCGAATTCCTCTTGCGCCATGTCGGCCAGGTCGTCACCCGGACCATGCTGCTCGAAAACGTCTGGGACTATCACTTCGACCCGCAGACCAATGTCATCGATGTGCATATCAGCCGGCTGCGGCAAAAGATCGACAAGGGCTTCGCCAAGCCGCTGCTCCAGACCGTGCGCGGCGCGGGATATCGCCTGAGCGCGGACTAACGTGACCCGCCTTCTCAACACCAGCGCCTTTCGCCTCGCGGCGATCTATTTCACCCTCTTCGCCACCTCGGTGCTGGCGCTCTTGAGCTTCATCTATTTCTCGACCGCCGATTTCGTCGAAGCCCAGGCCGAGGAAACGATCGACGCCGAAATCCGCGGCCTCGCCGAGCAATATCGCGAGCATGGCCTTGCCGGCCTGATCGAGGTCATCGACCAGCGCATCGCCGCGGCGCAGCGCACGCCGAGCCGCGTCGACGACACGATCTATCTCATCACCGATCCGCTTCTGCACAAGCTCGCCGGCAATATCGAGGTCTGGCCGCAGGCGGTCGAGCGCGGCAATGGCTGGGTCAACTTCCCGGTCACCGAGCAGATCAACGGCAACACCGAAACCGACAACGCGCGTGCCTCGGTCATCGTGCTGCCGGGGAATTTCCATCTTCTCGTCGGGCGCAATCTTCGCGATGCACGGTTGTTCCGCCTGCGCATTACGACGACGCTCGGCTGGGCCGCGCTGATCACCCTCGCCCTTGGCGTCGTCGGCGGCCTGCTGATGACGCGCAACATGCTGCGCAAGGTCGACGCGGTAAACCGCACCTCCACGCGCATCATCCACGGCGATCTTTCGCAGCGCGTGCCGGTCTCGGGCACCGGCGACGAGTTCGACCAGCTCGCGCAAAACCTCAATGCGATGCTCGATCAAATCGAGCGGCTGATGGCCGGCATGCGCCAGGTTACCGACAATATCGCGCACGACCTGCGCACCCCCCTCGCCCGCCTTCGGGCGAGGCTCGAAGTGACGCTGATCGAGAAGCCGGACGAGGTTCGTTACGAGAACGCGCTGCGCGAGACCATCAACGAGGCCGACCGCCTGCTGGGGACCTTCAACGCGCTTTTGAGCATCGCCGAAGCGGAGTCAGGCTCGCGCCGCGACGGGCTCGAAGTCGTCGACTTGTCGGACATCGCGCGCGACGTTGCCGAGCTCTACGAGCCTGTCGCCGACGATGCGGGCTTGGGCTTTGAGACCCATATCGGCGACAAGGTCATGGTTCGCGGCGACCGCCACCTCTTGTCGCAGGCGATCGCCAACCTGCTCGACAATGCGCTGAAATACACGCATGAGGGGTTGGTGGCCCTCGCCGTGAGCGCACATCCGGGCAAGGCACGGATCGAGGTCGGCGATACCGGGCCGGGCGTG
>DATGLO010000057.1:0-2628 GCA_035294105.1 Allostellaceae bacterium | reverse complement strand
AAGCCATATTGAGACCGATGTTCGGAATCGCCCAGCCGAGGAAGATCGGCCCGACGATTGCCGCGAAACGCACCCAGGCATTGCCGATACCGACGCCGACGGCGCGCATCTCCGTCGGATAGAGCTCGGCGGTGTAAGTGCTGAGGCCGAGCGCCAAGATGCTGTTGAATGACGACGACAGCATGAACATCGCCATGAGGAAGATGAGGCCCGAGCCCGGCATGGAATAATAGGCGAGAAGCAGCAACGGCACGGCGCTGCAGAGCTGGCCCAGCGCGAAGAGCGGCCTCCGGCCGTAAATGTCGATCAACAGAATGCCTGTGATCGTGAAACACAGGCCGAGGCCGCTCGCCCAGTAGCCGAAGCTCAAGGATTGCTCGAGCGTCGCGTGATAGATGGTGCGAAGCATGGTCGGCACGGTGGTGTTGAGGCCGTAGATGATGATGTAGGTGCAGAACCAGATGATCCACACCGCGATCGTGCGGCGGCGATAAATGCCGCGCAGCAGATCGCCGATCGTCGCGGTCGAGGGCCGCGCCGGCGCGACGCCCGTCGGCACCGGCGGCAACGGCTTGGCGCCGTGCTCCGAGATTGTATCCTCGATTTTCGAGAGGATGGTGGTCGCTTCCTCGTCGCGGCCCTTGTTGACGAGCCAGCGCGGTGATTCCGGCATCCATTGCCGCATCGGAATGAGCACGATCGCCGGGATCACGCCGATCCAGAACATCGATTGCCAGCCCAGCGTGGGCACGGCGAAACGCGCGATCAACGAGACGAAGATGAAGCTGATCGAGAACCAGAGCTGGAAGCCGAGCCCATAGCGACCGCGATGCGACGCCTTCGCGAACTCGCCGATGTAGGAGGCGAGGATCGGGATTTCGCCGCCGAGGCCGAGACCCTGGATCACGCGCATCCAGAACAGCGACGTGTAGTTCCAGGCGAAGGCGCAAGCGATGCTCATCACCGTGTAAAGGATCAGCGTGTAGCGGAAGATCGGCACGCGGCCGTATTTCTCGCCGAGCCAGCCGAAGACGATCGAGCCGACAAGCTGGCCGGCATAGCCGGCGGCGATCATCTGACCGAATTGCGGAAAGGAGAGGTGCCAGAGCGGCACCAGCACGGGCAGTACGTATGCGATGGCGAGCGCATCGAAGCCATCGAAGAACCACCCGGTCGAGACGATCGCGCCCATCTTCAAGTGCCAGCGCGAGAACGGCAGGCGCTCGATACGGGCGGCGATCTGATAGCGGTCGGCTTGCGCGGTGACGTCTGCCATGGTTCCCCCTAACGCGGCGCGTTTGTTTGAGGTCTGTATAGGCGGCTCGGTGCGGAGCGGCAAGGCGGCCCTCTGCCGGCGCAATTGCCACGTTCCGCTCAGCCTCGATAATTCGCGGCAATCAGGGCGAAGGGCCCGCAACGAGGGAGGAAAGCATGGACGGAAGAATTCCGCGCCGCCGCTTTTTGCGCTTTTTGCAAAGCGCCGGAGTCGCGACGAGCAATAGCCCAGCGGCGCTATGACGGCGGCGAGACGGAGAACCTCTCTGCGACTTTGAGCAGTTCGCTCCACGTTACCGCAGGGATGGTGATGCCCGCCGCGCGGCGCTTTTCGAGCTCACGCGCGCCGCGCTCGCCGGGCATGAGGATTTCTTCGAAGCCTTCCTGACGCGGCTGCGCCTTGAGGCCGGCGACGGTGCGCGCGAGGTCGCGGTCGAAGCCGGGCAGGTCGCGGAATTGCGCGATGTCGATCGCGATGAGGAACGCGTTCTGGCGATGCGCCTTGCCCTCGGGCTTGCCTTCGAGCGTATCGGCGATGATCGCGTTGGCGGTGACGAGACTGGCGATGGCCTCGATCATCAGCGAGAGGCCGGCGCCTTTCGGCCCGCCGAGCGACAACGGCAACGTCGCTTTCTTCGGATCGGTGGTCGGATTGCCCTCGGCGTCGAGCGCCCAGCCTTCGGGAATGCTCTTGCCGGTGCGCGCGGCATGCATGATCCTGCCGAGCGCTGCGACCGCGGTCGCCATGTCGAGCACCAGCGGCTCGCCTTTCCCGTAAGGGATCGCGATCGAGAACGGGTTCGAGGCGACGCCGACCTCGCGCGCGCCGTAATAGACCATGTTCGACCACGAGGCCGAGCCGGCCATCGCTGCCATGCCTTCGAGCGCGGCAAGCCGCGTGTAGTAGCCGAGCGCGGCGGTGTGCGTCGTTCGCCGCACCAGCGCGAGTCCGACGCCGGCGGCACGTGCCTTGCGCGCGGCTTCGGCCGCGGCAAGCCGCATCGAGACCTGGCCGGGCGCGCGATCGGCCTCGATCAGCACCGCCGCCGGCAATTCCTTTGCGACGCGCAGATGCGGCTGCGTATTCATCTCGCCGTCGTCGATGATCTCGATATAGCGGGGAATGCGCTGCACGCCGTGGCTGGGCGCGCCGCGCAGATCGGCCCAGACCAGCACCTCGGCGATCTTCGCGGCGTGATCGGCCGAGAAACCGCGCGCGACGAAAATGTCGGCGGCGAAACCTGCGAGCGCTTCGGCGGTGATGGTTGGGGAGTCAGGCATGTTGCGATTTCCCCCTCACCCTGCCGCTTCGCGGCTTCCCTCTCCCGCTGGGGAAGGGGCTAGGGTGAGGGG
>DATGLO010000056.1:0-2312 GCA_035294105.1 Allostellaceae bacterium | reverse complement strand
CGCGTGCGCGTCGACGGCTTCTCGAACACCATCGCGAGAATCTTGCCCGCGAGAGGTTTCGAGCGGTCGCCGCTTTGCTTCCATAGAACGGCCTGGTCGAGGATACGGCGCAACTCGATCGCGCTTACCCGGTCGATGTCGAGGAAATGGCGCGGCTGCGCTTTGAGCCCGACGCGGGTCACAGTTTCCATTGTCCGGCGACCTTGTCGATGATCTGTACCGCCTCGGCGACCTGCCGCTCGTCGATAATCAGCGGCGGCAGGAGCCGCACGACGTTCTCGCCCGCGGCGACGGTGATAAGCCCGCCATAGCGCAGCTTTTCCACCACCTCGGTATTGGGGACGGCGCAGCGCAGGCCGGTCAACAGACCTTTACCGCGCTGCTCGGCAAAAATCTTGGGATGGCTCGCGATGACTTCCGCGAGCCGCTGGCGCAGCAGCCCCGCCATCTCGTCGACGTGATCCATGAAACCCGGCGCGAGCATCACGTCGAGCACGGCATTGACCGCGGCCATGGCGAGAAGATTGCCGCCGAAAGTCGAGCCATGCGTGCCGGGCGTCATGCCGACGGCGGCGCGCTCGGTCGCCATCACCGCGCCGACCGGGAAACCGCCGCCCAAGCCTTTGGCGACACCCAAAACGTCAGGCGTGATGCCCGCCCATTCATGTGCGAAGAGCTTGCCGGTGCGGCCCATGCCGCTTTGCACTTCGTCGAGCACGAGGAGGATGCCGCGCTCATCGCAGAGCGCGCGCAGGCCCTTCAAATATTCGGGCGTGGCGGTCGCAAGCCCGCCTTCGCCTTGCACCGGCTCGACGAGGATCGCCGCGGTCTCGGGCCTCAGTGCCGCGCGCATCGCTGCGAGATCGTTATAGGGCACATGCTCGAAGCCGGGCGCCGGCGGGCCGAAGCCGCGCAGATAACGCTCGTTCCCCGCGGCGGCGAGCGTCGCCAGGGTGCGGCCGTGAAACGAGCCGGTGCAGGCGACGATGTGGTATTTCTCAGGATGCCCGGTCTCGGCGTGGTATTTGCGCGCGACCTTGATCGCGCCTTCCATCGCCTCGGCGCCTGAATTGCAGAAGAATACAGTGTCGGCAAAGCTCGCCGCGACTAGGCGCTCGGCGGCGCGCTGCTGCGGCGCGATCTGGTAGAGATTCGAGCAATGCCACAATTTCTGCGCCTGCGCCGTCAACGCCTCGACGAGGTGCGGATGCGAATGGCCGAGCGCGGTCACGGCGACGCCGCTGCCGAAATCCAAATATTTGCGGCCGTCGGTCGAGAAGAGATAAGGGCCTTCGCCCCGCTCGAACGTCACCTCGGCCCGAGCGTAAGTCGGCAAAATGGCTGGAATCACGAAAGTCTCTCCGGCATGTAAGTCAAAAGGAAAACGAACGACGACAGTCGGTCAGTCTCGTCGCTTCGAATTCCCGCGGACGTGCGTCGCGCGCCTTACATGCATGGCCTGCTCCCAACCCTTTGGCGGGAAACGCAAAGTATGCGGTTAACGGGCCCGGCTGTCAATTGCGGTTGACGCCGATTAGAAACCTTTGGAGAGCGCCCGTCGGGGCGGCGAGAGCGGCGGAGAAGCGGTTTCAACATGAAAGTCATCGTCGTCGGCGGCGGGATCAGCGGCCTCACCCTGGCGATGAGCCTCCATCAGATCGGGGTGCCGGTCACCGTCTACGAGGCCGTGCGCGAGGTGACGCCGCTGGGCGTCGGCATCAATATCCAGCCCAATGCCGTACGCGAGCTGACCGAGCTCGGCCTCGGCGATAATTTGGCGAAGCTCGGCATTGCCACTGAAGCGCTGCGCTTCTTCAATAAATTCGGCCAGCCGGTCTGGAGCGAGCCGCGCGGGAGCAAAGCCGGCTTCGCCTGGCCGCAATATTCGCTCCATCGCGGCCGGCTGCAGGTGATGCTCGCCGAGGCGACGCGGGCGCGGATCGGCGCTGACAATCTGCGCACCGGCCATGTGTTTCGGAAATTCGTTCAGCGCGGCGACAAGGTCATTGCGACTTTTGTCGATCGCGCGAATGGTTCGACGATCGCGGAAGACGAAGGCGATATCCTCATCGGCGCCGACGGCATCCATTCGGCGGTGCGGCGGCAATTCTATCCCGCGGAAGGCGAGCCGCATTACAACGGCCAGATCCTGTGGCGCGCGGCGGCTGAGACGGCACCGTTTCTTGGCGGCGCCACCATGATCATCGCCGGTCATTTCCATCAGCGCATCGTCGCCTATCCGGTGGCGCCGGGCGCGCAGCCGGGCAAGCTCTTGACCAACTGGATCGCGCAAATGTCGGTCGCGACCGAAG
>DATGLO010000055.1:0-7030 GCA_035294105.1 Allostellaceae bacterium | reverse complement strand
GTTGTGCACTTCGATCTCGTCCATGTCGATCAGGCGCTCGACCAGCCGGCGCAGCCGGAACTTGTCCGGATTCCAGGTTTGGCCCTTGGTGACGGCTTGATCCATCGTCTCGCTCCCTAGCGCTTTACGCGACCCCATCGGCGCGTCGGCAGAATAGGACCCGCGCCGTGCATTTGCCATAATGCCCGGCTGCCCTGCGGCTGTGGCGCAGTCCCCGCAAGCAGGCTAGATTTATGTGCGGCGAAGCACACCGAGCCGGGGAAGTCGTTCGGTGCGCTTGCATGGAGGTTGCGGCGATGAAAATTCTGCGAATTGAAGAGCTGGTTTTCGGCGCGGAGGATGTCGACGCCGGGACGCGCTATTTCGACGATTGGGGCTTGGAGAAGCTGGCCGGCGGCGATAGCGGCGCCGACTTCACCATGCCCTCGGGCCAGATCGTCAAGGTGCGCTCGGCGCGCGATGGCGCGCTGCCGATGACGCACGAAACCGGCTCGACCTTGCGCGAAGCGATCTGGGGCGTCGATAACAAGGGTTCGCTCGACGAGATTGGCGCCGAACTCGGCCGCGACCGCCAGGTGCGCCGCGATGCCGATGGTTCGCTGCACACAACCGATCCGCACGGCTTCGCGATCGGCTTCCGCGTGGCCGCGCCGCGAGCGATCGCGGAGCCGGTGCCGGCGAACCGCCTCAACCGGCCCTTCGCGGTGGAGCGGGTTCGGCCGAAGCGCATCGGCCATCTCGTTTATGGCATCACGCGCGCCAAGGAAGCCGAAGGCCAAACCTTCTACGTCGACCGGCTGGGCTTTCGCATCTCCGATCGCAGCCCTGATTTCGGCGATTTCCTCCGCGCCGCGGGCTCGCTCGACCACCACAATCTCGGCCTTTTCAACTTCCGCGACAAAGCCGGCTTCGGCCATATCGCCTTCGAGGTCGATACGTTCGATCAGGTGATGCTCGGCGGACAATACATGAAGCGCCAGGGCTGGAAGCCGCAGAACAAGCCCGGGCGGCACATCGTCGGCTCCAATACCTATTGGAACTTCGTCTGCCCCTGCGGCGGCAACACCGAGTATTTCTCCGACATGGACATGATGGACGACGACTGGCAGCCGCGCATCTGGGAGAAATTCCCCGGCGCGCATGTCTGGGCGATGGAGTAGGGGCCGGCGCCGCGATGCCGTCACGCGTCAACAGTCTCGCGATCGTTCGCCATTACATCCAAGAAGCGAATTTCGCCTACCAAGAGCGGCTGCCGCCCGAGCGCGAACTTGCGCGCCAGCTCGGCCTCACGCGCACGCAACTGCGCAGCGGCATGAAGCAGCTTCAGGCCGAGGGCGTCGTTTGGCGGCATGTCGGACGCGGCACCTTCTTCGGCGGCCGTCCGGCCGAGCGCGACGGCCGTGTCGAGGCGCTCGGCACCACGACGCCGCGCGAGCTGATGGAAGCGCGGGCCGCGATCGAGCCGCAATTGGCGCGGCTGGCCGCCCGCCACGCCACGGCCGAGGATATCGCGCGCATGGAGCGGGCGCTCGAGCGCAGCGTCGCCGCGCCCGATGCCGCGACCTTTCATAAATACGACGCCGAGCTGCATGTCGCCGTCGCGCAGGCGGCGCATAACGCGCTGCTGCTCTCGCTCTTCAAATCGATCAACGAGATGCGCCATCAGCTGCTATGGGGCCGGCTCGACGGCAATTTCCTCACGCCGACGCTGCAGGTGCAATACTCCGAGCAACATCGCGGCTTCGTCGACGCGATCAAGCGGCGCGACGACCGCGCCGCCGAGACGCTGATGCGCTTCCATCTCGACGCGGTGGAGCAGCAACTTCTCAAGGTCGCTCTGTTCTTTCTGCCGTAATTCGCATGCCGGAGGTCTAACCGATCCGCCGGCTCTTTGTTGTTGTCGTAGCGCCGCTTTCATAAGCTGGCGGCGGAGGCGATTGGGAGGCACAGCATGGAACAGGATGAGGTCCGCGAGTTCATGACCGATTGGTTCGGGCCGGGCTTCGAGCCGATGCCGATGCTCGCCTGGTCGGTGCGGAAGCGCGCGAGCCTGCTGGGTACGGCGAAATCGAAGCGCTTCGTGCCGACGTTCCGGCCGTTCGATCTGCTGGCGAAGCCGAACGATTCCACGCTGATTTTCGAAAACGAATGCCAGCGCATCGGCGTCGAGAGCGTCTGCGGCGCGCAAGCAGTGTTCACCCGTTATCTCGATTTCAACGCGCTCTATTTCCAATTCGCCGGCAAGAGCACGGTCGAGACCGAATGCGGCGTCTACGAGACAGCGCCGGGCGAGTTGCTGCTGGTGCCCGATGGGGTCGCGCATCGCACGACCGGCAGCGCCGACAGCTTGCGCTGGTACTTCCATCTGCACGAGCCGGTGCGGGCGATGATGGGCGAGGCGAACGAGGTCAGCGTCACCGAGTTCGCGGTGCAGCGCAACGGGGGCCCCGATTGGAAAGTGCCCGCCGATCGCGCCGCGGCGGGCACGAACCGCGTGCAAGAGCGCATGGTGCAGTGGCGCGACCGCTCGGCCGACGAGGCGGCGCTCGTCGAGCGCGACTACGGCAGCGTCGTCGGCGCGACCAGCAAACAGCGCGACAAGGCCGAGAGCCTCGTGAGGAAGCTACGCGCTTTCGACTGCTTCACCGAGATCACGGGCCAGCGCGGACCGGGCCCCAAGCTGATCGCGACCGATAATTTCGCGCTCGAGACCTACAACACCATCGGACCGCAGTTCGCGTTCCACCGCGCGCTGCAAAGCGACGAGTTCGGCTTCCAGTTCGCGGGCCACGGCTTCAACTTGTCCGAGCTCGAAGCGAAAGTCGCGACGCCGCCGGGCGCTTGCGCGCTGGTGCCGCTGGGCATCGCGCATAGCGTGCTCTGCGATCCGGGCTTCCTGCGTTTCGTCGCCTATAGCCGCATTCCCTGGGAGGTGCGGATCGATGCGACGAAGCATGCCTATAACAGCCGCTTCGAGGTCACGCCCAAGGTGCTGAAGCCGCATGCGTGGCACGGCCAGAAGCCCGCGACCGCGCCGCACTGAGCGCGCGCGATGAGCGGCGCGCAATGAGCGGCAACGAACAGCTTGCGATCCCGCGGCTGTCGCTCGCCGAGCGCGATCGCCGCTATGCCGCGGTGCGGGCGGCGATGGCGCGCGACCATCTCGACGTGCTGATCTGTCCGGCGAGCACGAGCCGCTGGGAACAGACGATGGCGGATTCGCGCTATCTCACCACCATCGGCGGCTTCGGCACCGAGGTGTTGACGATCTTTCCGCTGGTTGGCGAGGTCACGGCCTATGTCTTCAACCGCGCCGAATTCTGGTTGGCGGCGCAAGGCTGGGTCAGCGACGTGCGCGACGGCCGCAATCTCTGGCTTAAGAACCTGACCGAACGGCTCGGCGAGCTGAAGCTGACCGCCGGCCGCATCGGCATCGCCGGGCTTTCGGGGATGACGCGTACGCCCGACGGCATCATTCCCTATACCACCGTCGCCGGGCTCAAAGAGGCGCTGCCAAAGGCGGAGATCGTTAACGCCACGGCGTTGATGAGCCGGGTGCGTGAAGTGAAAAGCGCCGAAGAGATCGAGCTGATGCGGCGCTCGACCGCGATCGCCGAGGCGATGGTCGGCACGCTGGCAGAACTCAAGCCCGGCGATACCGAGCGCACGATCTATGCGAACATGACGCACAAGCTCGTGACGATGGGCGGCGATATGCCGGCGATGCTCATCATCGGCGCCAGTCCCGATCACGCGCATGGCATGTTCGTGCCGACGATGCGGCCGCTTGCCGCCGGCGACATGATCTCAGGCGAGGTCGAAGGCCGCTATGCGGGCTATTCGGGACAGATCGTGCGTCCCGCGGTCCTGGGAACGGCCCGCGGCGACTTCCGCGAGCTCGTTGGGATCACGGTCGCCGTATTCAACGACATCCTGCCGGCGATGAAAGCGGGCGCGAGTCTCGGCAGCGTGCTCGAAACTTATAAGGCGGCGGTCGCGCGCCACGGCGGCGGCGCTTGCAAGACCGCCTATCCGCTGATGCATGCGCGCGGCCTCGGCGACGAATATCCCACCGTGCTGAGCCCGGACGACGTCGCAAAGCACGGCGATTTCAAGCTGGAGGCCGGCATGGCTTTCGTCCTAAAGCCGCGGGTCGCGAAGAAAGGCGTGCCGACGGCGCAGATCGGCGACATGGTGGTCGTCGGCGAGAATGGCGGCATCCGCCTCGGCCGCGACGTGTTAGAATTGAAGGATCTTCCCTGGAAGGACGCATGACGATTACCGCGCGATCGATCAATCCCAAGGACCCGAACTTCTTCGGCGAGATCGAGGGCGTCGATCTCAAATCCGATCTAGACCGTGGCGCCGTCGCGGCGATCGAAGAGGCGATGGACCGCTATGCCGTGTGCGTCCTTCGCGGCCAATTCCTCGACGACGAGCGGCAGATCGACTTCAGCCTGAAGCTCGGCGAGCTTTCTTACGCGATCAATTACGGCCGCGAAAAAGGCGTCGCAGCGCGCTTGCGGCGCGAGCTTTACGATATCTCGAACCTCAACGAAGCCGACGGCATCCTCGCCGACGACGATCGCCGCCGCGTGCTGCGCGAAGGCGACCGGCTCTGGCATACCGATCGCTCGTTCATCCCGGCGGATACGACCTATTCGCTTTTATCCGCGCGCGAGGTGCCGCCCGAAGGCGGCAACACCGAATTCGCCGATATGCGCGCCGCCTACGATGCCTTGCCCGAGGCGGTGAAGATTCGGATCGAGGGCTTACGTTGCGCGCATTCCATTTGGCATTCGCGCATCCTCGCCGGTGCCAAGCCCGACAGCATCCGCGACGATGAGCGCGCGGCGATGCCCGGCACGGTGCAGCCGTTGGTGCGCACGCACGCGCGCACCGGCCGCAAATCCCTGGTGCTCGCCTCGCATATCGAGCGCGTGATCGGCCTCTCCGACGAGCAAGGCCGGGCGCTCATCGATCAACTGACGAAATTCGCGCTCCAGGACCGCTTCATCTATTCGCATCGCTGGTCGGTCGGCGAGCTGGTGATCTGGGACAATCGCTGCACCATGCATCGCGGCACGCCGTTCGACGACAAGCGCTATCGCCGCGACATGCGGCGCACGACGGTGCAGAATCCGCAGACGGTTGCGGCGGCGTAACACGCGTCATTGCGCGGAGCGTAGCGACGAAGCAATCCGGAGCCTCACATGCGGCCCTGGATTGCTTCGTCTCTCATCCCGAGCTCGTCGAAAGCGCTCGCAACGACGTATCGGTAAGCTTACCCCTCGCTGACGCCGAGCATCACCGCTTCGAAATCGCAGAAGTGATACTGGCAGAGCGGGCAGCTGCGCTCGAAGAGCGCCTTGCGCGCCTTGGCCTCGGGGTTGTAGTCGAGCGGGAAGGGCGCGAGATACGGGTTGCGGCTGCTGATCCGCTCGACGTCTTCCTTGAACTTCGCGAGGCTCTCGACCTTGAAGCCCATATGGTCGAGCGACGGCGGCATGATGCCGGTCGCGTCGTAGTCTTTGATCTTCCACGGCATGATGACCATCGTCATGTGGCCGTCGGTCAGATAATGGTTGGGATCGCCCGCCCGCTTGTTGCGCACTTCGAGCTCGAAGATGTCGCGATAGAATTCGGCCATGCGGTCGGGGTTCATCGTGCGCAAGCCGAAATGGCTGATATGCCGCGGATGGATCTTGTCGCCCGACTGCTCGGCATAGACGTCCGTGCGGTTTTCCATCTCCTGCTGCGAAATGTCGAAGACGTTGCCGTCGGGGTCGTGCGCGGAGATGCCGGCATAGGGGCGGTTCGACGGCCGCTTCAGCCAGTCGACCTCGGGATATTTTTTGAGGCGATCGAGCGCCTTTTGCGCGTCGGTCACCTCGAAGCCGAAATGCTCCAAGCGCCCGCCGCGGCCGGGCACGCGCGGATTGACGTTCATGCCGACATAGCCGTCGCCGATCACTGCCGCGCCTTCGGCGCGATAGCCGTTCGCCTGCTTCATGCCGAAATAGGCCTCGTAGAAGCGCGAGCTCAGCGCGAAATTCTCGCTGACGATGGCGAGGTGATTGAGCTTGGCGAACGACATGGCCCGGCCTCCGGCATGATTTCCGTGGGCGCGATTATCCGTCCGCAACGAAGGGATCGCAACCGCGGCCGGGCCGTCAGAGCTTGAACACCCGCTTGGCGTTGTCGGCGTAGAGCTTTTGCTTGTCGCTCTCCGAGAGCGGCAGCGCGTCGACCACATCGACCGAATCGCGCACCACCTCGAACGGCCAATCGCCGGCGAAAAGGATGTTGTCTATGCCGAGCGCCTCGATGGTCATCATCAGCGGCAGGCGGAAGTTCATCCCGCTGGTCGTGACGATGATGTTGTCGCGAAAATACTCGCTCGGCAGCCGCTTAATCTTGCGCGGCAGCCCCGAAATCCCGGTTTCCCAAAGATAGCGGTTGTCGATGCGATCGAGGCTGAAGGGGATGTTCTCGCCCATATGGCCGATGACGATTTTAAGGCGTGGGAACTGATCGAACACGCCGCCGGCGATCAGCCGCATGATATGCGTGCCGGTCTCGATCGCGAAGCCCCAGCCGACGCGAAAGCCGGGCATCGCCAAGGGTCCCGCCAAGCTGGGGCTCGGCTCGCGCGGATGGATATAGATCGGCACGTCGAGCGTTTGCGCAGCCTCGAAGATTGCCCAGAATTTCTTATCGTCGAGATATTCGCCGTGGGTGTGCGAATTGATATGCGCGCCTTTGAGTCCGAGCGTCTTGACCGCGCGCTCGAGCTCGCGGGCGGCGGTCTCGGGTGCTTGCGGCGCGACTGCGGCGAGCCCGGCGAAACGGTCGGGATGCGCGCGGCAGGCGGCGCTGAGACGGTCGTTGACCAGTTTCGACATTTCGTACCCCTGAACGGGATCGAAATTCTGGACGCCGGGCGATCCGATGACGATGAGCTGCTTGGTGATGCCATCCTCGTCCATCGCCTTGATCCGGCCTTCGCCGAGATCGAGCAGGTCGCGGA
>DATGLO010000054.1:0-3473 GCA_035294105.1 Allostellaceae bacterium | reverse complement strand
GGCGCCGATCGACAAGCGCTTCCGCGGCGTCAAGGCGCGCGCGCTCGTGGCGCTGTTGATTTATCTCGGTCCGATTTTCCGCGGCTGGGAACGGCTCAAATGGCGTTTCCGCGAGATGAAGGAGCCCGAGCCCGGCCCCGGCGAGCTGCCCGCCGCGATTAGCGAAGAGGCGCGCATAGCCTGGCGCGAGCGCGCTCTATATCTTTCTTACTGGAGCGAGAAAAGCGACGAGAAGGAAAGCCTCATCGGCGAGCTGATGCGCTTCCTGACGCCGCAGAAATATTTCATCCAGACCGATCAGGGCTGGAACAATTGGGACCTGAAGATCGCGCGCGGCTTGTGGAGCCGCGCTTACGTTCTCATCTGCACCGAGAATCACGGCGGCGAAAAGCGCCTCTTGCGCGTGCGCTGCGCGATGCGCGTCTCGCGTTTCTCGGCCTTCGTGCTGCGCGCCTACGCCGTCATCACCGCCGCGGCGCTGATCCTCGATGCGCCGACCTGGGCCGCGATCATCGGCATCCTCGGCATCGCAAATGCCGTGCTGATCGGCTATCGCACCAGCGAGTTCGGGCGCCTTATGCACCGCATCATCGACACCGTCGCGCAGCGACAGCATCTGACGCCGGTGAAATCGGCGGCCTAGGGGGCCTGACATGAACAGCCTCCTGTGGAAGCTGCTGCCGTACCTCCGCCCCTATCGCTGGCGCATCGTCTGGGCGTTCGTTCAGATTTTCCTGGTCGCAGGCTTCGAGCTCTTGAAGCCGTGGCCATTGCAGATCGTCATCGACGACGTGCTCGGCGACAAGAAAACCAGCATCCCGCTGCTCTCGCAGCTCGCGCCGCTCAAGCTGCTGCTCGCCGCCGCGATCGGGCTGGTGCTGATTTTCCTGGGCAGCGCCGCTCTCACCTGGCTGCACAACGTCACGACCATCGCCGTCGGCCAAGGCATGGTCAACGATCTGCGCGGCGCGCTCTATGCGCATCTCCAGCGCCTGTCGCTCGCTTTCCACAGCCGCCAGAAGGTCGGCGACCTGATGTATCGCATCACCGCCGACAGCTTCGCCGTGCAGACCGTGATGATGAACGGCTTGCTCCCCATCATCTCGGCCGTGGTGCTCTTGGCCGGCATGCTGTTCGTCATGGTGCCGCTCGACCCGATCCTCACCCTCGTCGCGCTGACCGTGGTGCCGGCGCTCTTCGTCCTGATCGCGATCTTCAACCGCAAGATCATCGCCGTCGCAACCGAGGTGCGCGATCGCGACAGCCAGGTCTACACCCTCGTCCATTGGGCGATGAGCTCGATCAAGGTGGTTCAGGCGTTCACGAAAGAAGAGGAAGAATATCGCCGCTTCATGAGCGCGAGCCGCGCCAGCCTCAACGCGACACTGCGTCTCTACAGCTGGCAAACGCTCTATTCCGGCATGGTCAACTCGCTGACCGCCGCCGGCACGGCGCTCGTCATCTATGTCGGCGCGCGCTCCGTCCTCGATCACACGCTGACGATCGGCGAGCTCATCGTCTTCACCTCTTACCTCGCGCAGCTCTACGCGCCGGTCAATCAGATCACTCAAAGCTGGGGCCTCATCGCCGGCGCGCGCGTCGGCGCGCGGCGCTCCTTCGAGGTGCTCGACACGGAGCCCGACCTCAAAGACGGCACGCGCGGCTTTGGCGAAAGCGGCGCGCGCGGCGAAGTCGAATGGCGCGACGTCCGCTTCCGTTATCGCGAAGAGATGCCCGTGCTCGACGGCATCAGCATCAAAGTGGCGCCGGGCATGAAGGTCGCACTGGTCGGGCCGACCGGCGCCGGCAAATCGACCTTGATGGGGCTCTTGCCGCGCTTCTTCGACCCCAGCAGCGGCGCCGTTCTGATCGACGGCGTCGATCTGCGCGAATATAAGCTCGCCGCGCTGCGCCACCAGATTGCGATGGTGCTGCAGCCGCCGCTCGTCTTCCCGATGTCGGTCAAGGACAACATCGCCTACGGGCGGCCTGACGCGCGCGACGATGAGATCGAAAGCGCGGCGAAGCTCGCGCGCATCGACGGCCTCATCACCGGTTTGCCGCAGGGCTACGACACGATCCTCGGCGACAACGCGACGCTTTCCGAAGGGGAGAAGCAGCGCCTCACGATCGCCCGCGCCATCCTGCGCGACTCGCCCATCCTCATCCTCGACGAGCCAACCTCGGCTCTCGATGTCGAAACCGAAGCGATGGTGATGGAGGGCCTCAACCGCCTCACGGCCGGCCGCACCACCTTCATCATCGCCCATCGCCTATCGACCGTGCGCAGCGCCGATCTAATCCTCGTTTTGCGGGACGGCAAGATCGCCGAAAGCGGCGGCTTCGACGAATTGCTGCGCCGCGGCGGCATGTTCGCGACGCTCTACAACACCCAGTTCGTCGACAGCCCCAAGGCCGAGAGCCGGCTCGCCACCTCGGTCGAACCATCGTAGATCATCCGCAGCGCGACGAAGGTCACGATCGCGAGGCCGATCCAGGCGATCCAGCGCTGACGCGCGACGAGGCGCGCCGTGACCTCCGACGCTATGCCCATCAACGCGACCGACAAGGTCAACCCCGCGGCGAGCACGATCATGTGCCCGCGCGCCGTGCCCGCGACGGCGAGCACGTTGTCGAGCGACATCGAGAGGTCGGCGAGCACGATGCGCAGAAGCGACTGGCCGAAACCCGCCGGCGCGGCCGCAACGCCGCTTTGCACAGGGCGATGCGTGGCCAGATCGCGATAAAGCTTCCATGCGACCCATAGCAGCAAGATGCCGCCCGCGAGCGTGAGGCCGATGATCGCCAGCAATTGCAACGCGACCGCGGCGAGGGCGATGCGTAGCACGGTCGCGATGACGGTGCCCCAGAAGATCGCCTTGCGCCGTCGCCGCTTCTCGAGATGCGCCGCCGCGGTGCCGACGACGACCGCGTTGTCGCCGGCGAGCACGATGTCGATGACAACGACCGAGAGGAACGCGCCGAGCGCGCTGAACTCGCCGCCGGGGCCTAGGATCGCGGGCAAGCTGGCAAATCCGGCGGCACGGCCGCCTCAGCTCGGGCGGATTCCGCCCGCTGAAACCACACAGCGCGGCGGCTATAAATTGTTAACCCTTTCCCGCGACACTTCGGCACCGCCAAGGGGGAGCCGGAATGGCGTCGTCGCATCGAATTTCGACACAGACTGCCTCGGATATTTTGCGCGACGCCGCCGCGGTCGCCGAGACCGCGATCGCCGCGGACCCGTCGGCGGCCAAGCCCGAGGCCGACTGGGCAAGCGACGACGACGCGCTGCTCGGCGAGATGCTCCGCGAGCATGGCTTTCCGGCCAAGCTGACCCAGCGTCTCGTTGGCTTGGCGGCGGCGCCCGCGCACATCAAACGCCCCGTCGATCGTCTGGCGCTCGCGCTCGGCGCACAATTCAATTTCCTCGCCCTCGAGGAAGGCTGGCAGATGCCGCTTCTGCTCTGCGG
>DATGLO010000053.1:0-2958 GCA_035294105.1 Allostellaceae bacterium | reverse complement strand
ACCTGACCGACGGCCTCGACGGCCTCGCGATCGTGCCGACGATGATCGCCGCCGCCTGCTTCATGTTGATCGCCTATCTCGTCGGCAATCTCGTCTTCTCGAACTACCTGCAGATCCTGCACGTGCCCGGCACCGGCGAACTCACGGTGTTTTGCGGCGCGATGGTCGGCGCGGCTCTCGGCTTTCTCTGGTTCAATGCGCCGCCGGCAATGGTATTCATGGGCGACACCGGCTCCTTATCGATCGGCGCGGCGCTCGGCATCATCGCCGTCATCACCAAGCAAGAGCTGGTACTCGCGATTATCGGCGGACTTTTCGTGCTCGAAACGGTGTCGGTGATCGTCCAGGTCGCGAGCTTCAAGATGACCGGCAAGCGCGTCTTCCGCATGGCGCCGCTGCATCATCACTTCGAGAAAAAAGGATGGCAGGAGCCGACCATCGTCATCCGCTTCTGGATCATCGCCTCGATCCTCGCGATCGCCGGCCTGTCGACCCTGAAGTTGAGGTAGGCGCGGATGATCGAAGTCACCAGCTTCCGCAATCAGCGTATCGCCGTCATGGGGCTCGCGCGCTCCGGCCTCGCTGCGGCCGAGGCCCTCAAGCGCGGCGGCGCCGAGGTCCTCGCCTGGGACGACAATGCCGAAAAGCGCGCGCAAGCCGAGGCGCTGGGCGTGCCGCTCGTCGATCTCGGCGCGGCCGATCTCGGCGGCATCGCCGCGCTGGTGCTCTCGCCCGGAATCCCCGCGACCTTCCCAAAGCCGCATCCTGTGGCTGCGAGAGCGCGCGCGGCCGGCATCGACATCATCGGCGATATCGAATTGCTGTGGCAGAGCCGGCGCGGGTCGCGCTTTGCCGGCATCACCGGCACCAACGGCAAGTCGACCACGACGGCGCTTTTGGGCCATATTCTTGCCGAAGCGGGAATCCCTATCGCTGTCGGCGGCAATCTCGGCGTACCGGCACTGTCGCTCGCGCCGCTCGGCGAGGACGGAGTCTACGTCCTCGAGATGAGTTCTTATCAGCTCGAGTTGACGAAGAGCCTCGCCTTCGACGTCGCGATCCTCCTCAACATCACGCCCGACCATCTCGATCGCCACGGCGGCATGGAAGGTTATGTCGCGGCGAAGGAGCGCATCTTCGCCGCACAAGGCGCGCGCCAGGCGGCGGTCATCGGGCTCGACGACGCGATTTGCCAAGGCATCGCGAAGAAGCTTGCGACGAGCGGGCATCGCCTGCTGCCGATTTCCGCCGAACACGCGGCGCCCGGCGGCGTCTATATCGACGGTACGCAGCTCATCGACGATACCGAGCGCCGCCACGCAGCGGTGCTCGATCTCGCTTCCCTGGCGCGCTTGCCCGGCCGCCATAACTGGCAGAATGCAGCCGCCTCTTTCGCCGCGGCGCGCGCGCTCGGCGTGACGGCCGCGAACGCGGCCCGCGGCATCGCCAGCTTCCCGGGCCTCGCCCATCGCCAAGAGCTGATCGCGACCATCGCCGGCGTGCGCTACGTCAACGACAGCAAAGCGACGAACGCCGACGCCACCGCGAAGGCGCTGGTTTGCTACGACGACATTCTTTGGATCGCCGGCGGCATCGCCAAGGAAGGCGGCATCGCCTCGCTCGCACCCTATTTCCCGCGCATCCGGCACGCCTTCCTGATCGGCGAGGCGGCAGCCGCTTTCGCGCAGACGCTCGAAGGCCGCGTGCCGTACACGCTTTCGGGCGATCTCGCGACCGCGCTCAAGGCGGCGCGCGATGCGGCGAAGCCCGGCAGCACCGTGCTGTTGTCGCCGGCCTGCGCCTCGTTCGACCAGTTCACCGATTTCGAAGCGCGCGGCGAAGCGTTTCGCCGCCTGGTTCAAGCATTGAGGTCCGATACGCATCGATGAGCACGTTCGCACGCAGCACGTTCGCACGCACCGACCGCCGCATTATCGCGCAGTGGTGGTGGACGGTCGATCGCTGGACGATCGTCGCGATCTTGGCCCTGATCGGCTTCGGCTCGCTGATGGTGATGGCGGCGAGCCCGGCGGTCGCGGTGCATATCGGCACGGACAGCCTGCATTTCGTCAAACGCTATTTCGCGGTCCTGCCGTTGACGCTGGCGCTGATGTTCGCGGTCTCGCTGATGAGTCCGCGGGCGATCCGCCTCCTGGCCCTTGCCGGTCTGGCGATCGGCATCGTCGCGCTCGTCTACACGCTGACCAACGGCATCGAGATCAAGGGCGCGCGGCGCTGGATCGATCTGCCCGGCGAATCGCTCCAGCCGTCGGAATTCGTCAAGCCGTGCTTCGCCGTGGTTGCGGCATGGCTCTTTGCGCAGGCGAAGCAACGGCCGAACTTCCCCGGCAACTGGATCTCGATCGCGCTTTACGTCGCGATCGTCGGACTGCTGATCAAACAACCCGATCTCGGCATGACCGCCGTCGTCTCGGTGGTGTGGTTCACGCAATTCTTTCTCGCCGGCCTGTCGCTGTTCTGGGTCGTGGCGCTGCTCGCGGCAGGTCTCGTCGGCCTTGCCGGCACCTACGTCCTGCTGCCCCATGTCGCCGTCCGCATCGACGAGTTCCTCAATCCCGCGAACGGCGGCAATTACCAGGTCGATCGCTCGATCGACGCGTTCATGAACGGTGGCTTATGGGGCCGCGGCCCGGGCGAAGGCACGGTAAAGCTGTCGCTGCCCGACGCCCATGCCGACTTCGTCTTCGCTGTCGCCGGCGAAGAGCTTGGCATGATCGTGTGCCTCGTCATCATCGCGATTTTCGCCTTCATCGTGCTGCGCGGCTTCTCGCGGCTGCTGCAGGAGAACAACCTCTATATCGTCCTCGCCGCGACCGGCTTGCTCGTGCAGTTCGGCTTGCAGGCGATCATCAACATGGCGTCGACGTTGCATCTCATGCCGACCAAGGGCATGACCTTGCCGTTCATCTCCTATGGCGGCTCGTCGCTGCTCGCCCT
>DATGLO010000052.1:0-3733 GCA_035294105.1 Allostellaceae bacterium | reverse complement strand
GTCGTCAATCTGCCGATCATCAAATTCTCGGTCGACTGGTGGAACACGCTGCATCAGCCGGCGAGCATCTTCCGCCTCGGCGGCCCGACCATTGATCCCTCGATGCTGTGGCCGCTCGCCGTCATGGCGCTGGGCTTCACGTTCTTCTTCGTCACCCTGTGGCTCGTCCGCATTCGCAGCGCGCTGATGGCGGCGAAGCTGCGCGCGTTGCGGCTGCAGCAGGCGCTATGAGATGGACGCCATCAATCACTTTCTCGCGATGGGCGGCTACGCGCGTTTCGTGTGGCCGGCCTATGCGATCGCGGTGATCGTGATGGGAGGATTGCTGACCGAAAGCGTCGTCACCTATCGCAAGCGCCGCCGCGCCCTCGACGAAGCCGAGAAGCGGTGGCGATGACACGCAAACGCAAGCGCCTCTATATCGTTCTTGGCGGCCTCGTCCTCCTGGGCGCGGCGACCGCGCTGGTGCTCTCCGCCTTCAGCGACAATCTCGTCTTCTTCTACGGCCCCTCGGACATCGCGGCGAAGCACGTGCCGGACGGGCGGGATATCCGCATCGGCGGCTTGGTCGAGAACGGCAGCGTCAAGAAAGAGGCCGACGGCGTGACGCTCGACTTCAAGGTCACCGACGGCAACACCGCGATTCCCGTCACCTATAAGGGCGACGTGCCCGATCTTTTCCGCGAGGGTCAAGGCGTCGTGGTCGAAGGCAAGCTGCAGCACGGCACCTTCCGCGCCGACACGGTGCTCGCGAAGCACGACGAGAACTACATGCCGCCCGAAGTGGTCGATGCGTTGAAGCGCTCGGGCCATTGGCAAGGCGAGCATCCCGACGCGAGCGCCGCCAACGCAAAGAAACCGGCATCATGAGTTGGGCCATCATGCTTAGCGAATCCCATGCTCGATGAATTGGGCCATTACGCGCTGATCCTGGCGCTGTGCATCGCCGCGCTGCAATCGACCGTGCCGCTTTACGGCGCCTCGCGCCGCCATGCCGGCTTAATGGCGGTCGGGCAAAGCGCGGCGGTCGCGCAATTCGTGCTGATCGCGCTGAGCTTTGCCGTGCTGGTCAACGCTTACGTGACCTCGGACTTCTCGCTCGCGACCGTGGTCGACAACAGCCAGTCGACCAAGCCGCTGCTCTATAAGATCACCGGCGTCTGGGGCAATCACGAAGGCTCGATGCTGCTCTGGGTGCTGATCCTGTCGCTCTTCGGCGCGGCGGTCGCGCTCTTCGGCGACAACCTGCCGCCCGGCTTGCGCGCGCGCGTCCTCGCCGTGCAAGGCATGATCGGCGTCGGCTTCCTGACCTTCATCGTCTTCACCTCGAACCCGTTTTTGCGCGCGCATCCCGCGCCGCTCGACGGCAACGGCATGAATCCGGTGCTGCAGGACCCCGGCCTCGCCTTCCATCCGCCGTTTCTTTATCTCGGCTATGTCGGCTTCTCGGTCGCGTTCTCCTTCGCCGTCGCCGCGTTGATCGAAGGCCGGGTCGATGCCGCCTGGGCGCGCTGGGTTCGGCCATGGAGCCTTGCCGCCTGGTGCGCCTTGACCGTCGGCATCGCGATGGGAAGCTGGTGGGCCTATTACACGCTCGGCTGGGGCGGCTGGTGGTTCTGGGACCCGGTCGAGAACGCGTCCTTCATGCCGTGGCTCGTCGGCACCGCGCTCATCCATTCGGCGATCGTCGTCGAGAAGCGCGACGCGCTGAAAAGCTGGACCATCCTCCTTGCCATCGTCACCTTCTCGCTCTCGCTGGTCGGCACTTTCCTGTCCGCTCGGGCGTGCTCACTTCGGTGCATGCTTTCGCGGTCGACCCGACGCGCGGCACTTACATCCTCATCCTGCTTGTCTTGGCGATCGGCGGTTCATTGACGCTCTACGCGTTGCGCGCGCCGGCCCTGCAAGGCGGCGGCATCTTCGCGCCGATCTCGCGCGAAGGCGCGATCGTCCTCAACAACGTGCTGCTGACGACCGCGGCGGCGACCGTGTTCCTCGGCACGCTCTATCCGTTGTTCCTCGACACGATCGGCGGCCCCAAGCTCTCGGTCGGCTTCCCGTTCTTCAACCGCACCTTCGTGCCGCTGATGGTGCCGGTGCTGATCGCGGTCGCGGTCGGACCGCTGCTCGCCTGGAAGCGCGGCGACCTGCGCGGCGCGCTGCAGCGGCTCTGGGTCGCTTTCGCCGCCGCGCTGCTGGTCGCGCTGATCGGGCTCTATATCGCGGGCTTCAAGCCGATCCTCGCCTTGCTCGGCCTTGCCCTCGCCGCTTGGGTCGGCATCGGCGCGATCGTCGAATGGGCCGAGCGGGTGAAGCTGTTCCGCGCGCCGCCCGATGAGACCTGGCGCCGCGCGCGCCACCTGCCGCGCGCCTCCTATGCGATGTCGATCGCGCATTTCGGCTTGGCGGTGAGCGTCGCCGGCATCGCCGCCTCGGCGTTCGAGGTCGAGAACATTCAGATGATGCATCCCGGCGACAGCATTCCGATTGCCGGCTATGTGCTGAAGTTCGACGGCACGACCAAGGCGCCCGGCCCCAACTTCACCGCCGATATCGCGACCGTCGAAGTGCGGCGCGGCGGCCAGACCGTCGAGGTGCTGCATCCCGAGCGGCGCTTCTTCCCGCTGCAGCAGATGACCACGAGCGTCACGGCGATCCGCACCAATTTCCTCGCCGATCTCTATGTCGCGCTCGGCGATCCCGACGACAGCGGCGGCTCGACCATTCGCGCTTATTGGAAGCCGCTGACGCCGTGGATCTGGATGGGCGCGGTGATCATGGCGTTCGGCGGCTTGCTCAGCCTCAGCGACCGCCGCTGGCGCGTCGGCGTCGCCGCGAAGCGGCGGCTGCCGGCGGTCGCGCCCGCCCCCGGAGAGTAGATTGCGGCGTTTGCTGTTTCTGTTGCCGGTCGCGATGTTCGTCGCCGTCGCGGTCTATTTCCTGCTGGCGCTCAATCCCAATCGCGATCCGACCTTGGTGCCCTCGGCGCTGATCGACAAGCCGGCGCCGGTATTCGATCTCGGCGGCCTCGATGGCGGCAAGGGCCTCGCGCTTGCCGGCTTCAAAGGCCAGGTCGCAATCGTCAATTTCTTCGCCTCGTGGTGCGAGCCGTGCCGCGACGAGCATCCGCTGCTGATGGGCCTCGAAAAAAAGATCGGCGTGCCGCTTTACGGCATCGCCTATAAGGACAAGCCCGCCGACACGGAGCATTTCCTCAAGGAGCTGGGCGATCCTTACGATGCGATCGGCGTCGACGAGAGCGGCCGCACCGCGATCGATTTCGGCGTCTATGGCGTACCCGAAACCTATGTGATCGACAAGCAAGGCCGCATTCGCAAGCGCTTTGTCGGCCCCTTGAGCGAAAGCGCGATCGCCGGAGAGCTGCTGCCGCTGGTGCAGCAGTTGCAGCATTCGTGAGATACGTCTTCGCGCTGCTTTTGTTGATTTTGCTTGTGCCGGCCGCGCTCGCCGTCGAGCCGAGCGAGCGCCTCAGCGATCCGGCGCTCGAAGCGCGCGCCCGCGCCTTGAGCGAGCAACTTCGTTGTCTCGTTTGCCAAAACGAGACGATCGACGAATCGAGCGCGCCGCTGGCGCATGATCTGCGCGTCTTGCTGCGCCAGCGTATCGCCGCCGGCGACACCGATGCTCAGGCGGTGAAGTTCCTTACCGACCGCTATGGCGATTTCGTGCTGCTCAAGCCGCCGGTCGAGCCCGCGACCTATGTGCTGTGGTT
>DATGLO010000051.1:0-7219 GCA_035294105.1 Allostellaceae bacterium | reverse complement strand
ATCGCTCGGGTAACGCAAGCCGCGCCGGTCCGCGGCGCGGCGATGTTCGGGCTTCCACATCGAGCACCCTCCTCGATTTCCGGTGCCCGACAATGAATCACATCCGATTCCTCCGACTCAACAACTTTCCGGAACGGCTCTCAGCGCCGAGGAAATCGCCCGCAGCGATTTCGGCACCTACACCCAAGACCAGTTCCTCGACGACATGGGGCGCGTCACCGAGTATCGCTGCGATCCCGACCTTACCGAAATCCTGGTCAAACGCAGCCTCGACACCGCGGCGTGGATGCGCGGCAAGGGCGTGCGTTTCACCGCCGCCTGGGGCCGGCAGGCGTTCAATATCGGCGGCCGCTTCAAATTCTGGGGCGGGCTGACGGTCGAGGCGGTCGGCGGCGGCGAGGGGCTCGTCGCCGCGCTCACCCAGGCGGCGCGCAAGAACGGCATCGAGATCCGTTACAAGGCGCGCTGCATCGATCTCCTCGCCGACGATGACGGCGTCAAGGGCGTCAGGGTCAAACAGGACGGCCGGACGCTCGCGATCGCCGCGCGGGCCGTGGTTCTCGCTTGCGGCGGGTTTCAGGCCGATCCCGAAGCGCGCACGCGCTATCTCGGACCCGGGTGGGAACTCGCGAAGGTGCGCGGCACGCGCTTCAACACCGGCGACGGCATCCGCATGGCGCTTGCGATCGGCGCCGCCGCGGTCGGCAACTGGTCGGGCTGCCACGCCGTCGCGTGGGAGCGCAACGCGCCCGATTTCGGCGACCTCGCGGTCGGCGACCAGTTCCAAAAGCATTCCTATCCGTGGGGCGTTTATATCAACGCCTTGGGCAAACGCTTCGTCGACGAAGGCGCCGATTTCCGCAACTACACCTATGCGAAATACGGCCGCGTGATCCTCGCCCAGCCCGGCCAGTTCGCGTGGCAGATCTTCGATGCAAAGGTGAAGGCGCAGCTCCGCGACGAGTACCGCATCAAGCAGGTGACAAAGCGCGTCGCGTCGACACTGGAAGAACTCTGCGCCAGCCTCGAGGACACCGACGGCGCCGCAGCGCTCGCCGAGCTCAAGGCATATAACGCCGCCGTGCGGCAAGACATCCCGTTCGATCCCAACGTGAAGGATGGGCGCCGCACCGAAGGGCTCGCGATCCCCAAATCCAACTGGGCGAATACGCTCGATACGCCGCCCTTCGAAGCTTATGCCGTGACCTGCGGCATCACCTTCAGCTTTGGCGGCTTGAAGATCGATACCGACGCCCAGGTGATCTCGTCCGACGGTGACCCGATCCCGGGGCTTTTCGCCGCGGGCGAGCTCGTCGGCGGCATCTTCTGGTTCAATTATCCCGGCGGCAGCGGTCTCACCAACGGCGCCGTCTTCGGCAAGATCGCGGGCGCATCCGCGGGACGGACCGCGCTGGCCAATTCCTGACCGCCGACGCCGCTCGGGACGCGCTCAGGTAAACGCGCGGATCTTCCACGGGATGAAGATGCGCTCGGCCCAGTTGACGCCGCGATTGAGCAAGATCGCGAGCACGGCGACGACGATCAGCGGCGCGAAATATTTCGCGAGCGATAGCGTCTCGCCGTAGAACTGGAACATGTAGCCGATGCCGGTCGCGACGATGAGGAGCTGGCCGACGATGATGCCGACGAGCGCGCGCCCGACGGCGATCCTGAGCCCCGCGATGATATAGGGGAGCGAGGAAGGCAGCACGACGCTGTAGAGAATTTCGCGCTTGGTCCCGCCCAACGAGCGCGCCACCTCGACGAGGAAACTGTCGGCATCTCTGGCGCCGGCCTCGACAGTCAAAAGCTGCGGGAACACCGCCGAAATGAAGACGAAGATGATGAGCGTCAGGTTGCCGACGCCGAACCAGGCGATGAACAGCGGCAGCCAGGCGATGTTGGGAATCGACCAGCCGACGAAGATATAAGGATCGAGGACGCGCGCCGCGGGGCGGAAAATGCCGAGCAGCAACCCCAGCACCGTGCCGACGATAAAGCCGAGGCTGAGGCCGATGACGAAGGGCCAAATGGTGGCGAGGGTCGCCATGACCAGCTCGCCCGAGGCGGTGAGCTGGATGAAAGCGGTGAACACGGCGGCCGGGGCCGGCAGGATCACCGGCGGCACGTTCATGCTGACCACCTGCCACAGCGCCAGGAAAACGATGCCCGACAGCACCAACATCGCCACGGTGCTGCGGCCGAGCGCCGTGAACAGCGCCACAGCGCCGCCCGGCGCCTTTGCACGATCGAGCGGAAGCGACGATTGGCTCATAGCTCCTCCTTGATGCTCTGCCAGGCGATGTTGCGCAGCCGCGCGAATTCGGGCTCCGCCCGCGCGTCGTAGCCATAGCGCGGCCGCGGCAAGTTCACCTCGAGCACTTGTTTTATGCGGCCCGGGCGGCGACTCATGATGACGACGCAGTCCGAGAGATAGATTGCCTCGTCGAGATCGTGCGTGATGAAGAGCACCGTGCTCTTGACCCGGTCCCAGAGGGACAATAGCTCGTCCTGCAACACCGTGCGGGTCTGCGCATCGAGCGCGCCGAACGGCTCGTCCATCAGCAGGATCTCGGGCTGACGCACCAGCGCGCGCGCCAGGCCGACGCGCTGCTGCATGCCGCCCGAGAGCTGATGCGGGTAGTAACGCTCGAAGCCGGTAAGGCCGACGAGCGCGAGCGTCGCGGCGATGCGCTCGCGCTCTTCCCCGCTCAGCTTCGGGCGATGCGCCTGAAGCTGCAGCCCAAGCGCCACATTGTCGAAGATCGATTTCCACGGCATCAGGCCGATGCCTTGGAACACCATCGACATTTTGGGGCTCGGCGCGACGAGCAGCTCGCCATCGATGCGGATCGCGCCGCCGTCATCGGGCGGCATGAGCCCCGCCGCCATGCGCAACAGCGTGGTCTTGCCGCAACCGCTCGGGCCCACCACGGTCACGAAGCGCCCGCGATCCACCGTCCAGGTGAAGTCCTCGAGCGCGACGAGCGGAGCGCCCGCCGGACTCACATAGCTTTTTCGCACCTTGACGAAGTCGAGCGCGCGCATCGGGGAAACCGAAATAAGCGGCGGATCAGCCCTTGTGATACCAGTCGGGCGTATCGGGCAGCCCTTCCGTGCCTTTCGCGACACCCATCTTGTCGAGCGCGGCTTTGAGCGGCCCGGTGTCATAGAGGTCGGACGGCTTCGACAGATTGTCGTTCGGCTTCTCGCCGCGCAACTGAAAGAACAAATCCATGATCTTCTGCGTCGCCGCATAATTGACGCCGCCATTCACCGAGAAATAGCCGCCGTCGCGGAACGCCTGCCAGCCTTTCTGCAGTTGCTGCTCGTCCATGCCGCTATTGGTGAAGATCGCCGCCGCGGGTTTCACCCAGGACTGCGCGTTGTCTTCCCATTGCCGCATCATGTCGAGGACCATCTCGACATAGGCGGTCGCCGCTGCCTGGTGATCCTTGAGCCAGTCGCTGCGCCCGACGACGACCAGGCGCGGCACAGGCGGCGTGTATTTCGACGTATGCGGCAGCACGACATGGATGGTCTTGGTGAAGCCCTTGGCTTCGGCCTGGATGGCGCCGAGATGCGAGAGGCTGGTGAGTTGAACCCGGCCGCTATCGAGCGCCTGCAAGCCCGGCCCATCGCCGCCGCCGAGCGCGGTCCAGCGGAACGCGTCGGGCGGGAGGCCCAGGCCTTGCACCGCCATCTGCGCATTGAAGCGCTGCGCGCCGGCGAGCGAGGCGACGCCCCAGGGTTGGCCTTCCGCATCCTTGATCGTCTTGTACTTGTTCTGGCCCCACACCTCTTCGTCGCCATAAGGGGTCATCACGATGAGAATCTTGATCTTGGCGCCCGATTGGATCGAGCCCATCGCCGCGATGATGTCGCTGGTCGCGATATCGGTGTTGTTGGTCACCACCGCCTGGATGCGCTCAGGTCCGCCGCCGGCGAGGTCCGGGCCAAGCTTCAAGTCGAGCCCGTGTTTTTGCGGCAGGCCCATGGCGATCGCCATCCGGTCGAAGGCAACCGACGGATCCGGAAGCGGTTCGAGCTCGGTCACCGTGACCGAGGGATTGGCTCCTTGCGCCCGCACTGGCGCCGGTCCGGTCGCGAGCGCCGCAGCGCCGAGGATCGCCGTGGCGGCAATGCGCGCATATGTGCTGGTGGTGAACATTCGACAACCTCCCTGATATCTTTATCCGCGGGCGCCCGAAGGCACGCCGGATCATAGCGAAGCGGAGCGCTGCAGCATACCCGTCAGCGAATATCAACAAACCCCGCGGCGGCGTTGTAGTATCCGGCCATGGCCGAAGCCGATTATCTCACCCTCAGCGCAGCCGAAGCGGCGTTCCTCAAAGCCGCCGCGGACACGATCATTCCCGCCGACGCGCTGTCGCCGTCGGCGAGCGAATGCGGCGTTATCGATTTCATCGATTGCGAGCTCGCGGGCCCTTATGGCGAAGGCGCGCGGCTCTATCGCGACGGTCCGATTATGAAGGGCAAGCCCGAGCACGGCTATCAGCTCGGCCTCACGCCGCGCGAATTTTTCCGCCAGGGCATTGCCGCGGCCGATGCCTGGACCGAGGCGCGTTTCGGCAAAAGCTTCGCCGCGCTTTCCGAGGCGGAACGGCAAAACGCCTTCATCGAAATCGAAAGCGGCAAGGCCGCGTTCGACGATTTCGAGGCGCGCGAATTCTTCGACGCGCTGTTGCAGATCGTGATGGAAGGGTTTTTCGCCGATCCCTATTACGGCGGCAATCGCGACATGGCGGGATGGAAGATGATCGGCTATCCCGGCCTGCCGGCGGATTACCAGCACGCGATGGAGCATCACCGCGGCAAGCGCATCACCTTAAAGCCGCGCTCGATCGGCGATTACGCCTGAGCGATGACGAAGCGGCTGAAACGCGCCGATGCCGTGATCATCGGTATCGGCTGGAGCGGCAGCATTCTCGCCCGCGAGTTGACCAAGGCGGGGCTGAAAGTCGTCGGCCTCGAACGCGGAAAATTCCGCACGCCCGAGGCCGATTTCGCCCTGCCGCATATCCGCGACGAGCTGAAATACGCGGTGCGGCAAGAGTTGATCCTCGACCCGTCGCTCGAAACCTTGACCCTGCGCCACGCGCCGCACGAGACCGCGCTGCCGCTGCGGCGTTTCGGCGCCTTCATGCCCGGCATGGGGCTGGGCGGCGCCGGGACCATCTGGAACGGCATGACCTGGCGCTTCACGCCGTGGGAGCATCAGCTCCGCAGCCGGATCACCGAGCGCTATGGCAAAGGCGCCCTTGCCGCCGAGCTGACGATCAGCGACTGGGCGATGAGCTATGACGAGCTCGAGCCCTATTACGATCGCTTCGAGAAGCTTTGCGGCACCTCAGGCAAGGCCGGCAATCTGCAAGGGCGGCTGATCGAGGGCGGCAATATCTTCGAAGGTCCGCGCCAGTCGGACTATCCCAATCCGCCGCTGCCGCGATCGCATGGCGGCGCTCTGTTCGAGGCCGCCGCAAAAAGTCTCGGCTATCACCCTTACCCGACGCCTTCGGCCAACCTCAGCCGCGAATATCGCAATCCCGAAGGCGCGGTCCTGAACCCGACGATCTTCTGCGGCCATTGCGACCGCTTCGGCTGCGCGACCAATTCCAAGGCGAGCCCCCATTCGACGATCCTGCCATCGCTGCTCTTGGAGCCGCTGTTCGAGCTGCGCACCGATGCCTGGGCGACCGAGATCGTCTACGACAAAGCGGCGCGCAAAGCGACGGCGGTGCGCTATGTCGATATGGTGAGCGGCGACGAGGTGGAGCAGCCCGCCGATCTCGTGCTGCTCTGCGCTTATCCGTTCAGCAATACGAAGCTGCTGCTGCTCTCCGGCATCGGCACGCCCTACGATCCCGCGACCGGCCAAGGCACCGTCGGCAAGAATTATTGCTATCAGGTCACCGGCAACGTGCCGGTCTTCTTCGAGCATGAAGAGATCAACCCCTTCATGGCGACGGGCGCCAACGCCATGAACATCGACGACTTTAACGGCGATAATTTCGACCATGAGGGCTTGGGCTTTTTCGGCGGCGCGCTGATCTTCGCGAGCCCGGTGCATGGCCGGCCGATCATGGGCCGCCTGACGCCGCCCGGCACGCCGCGCTGGGGCCGCGCTTGGAAAGAGGCGACGGCGAAATGGTACAGTCACGGCTTCACCATCCATGCCTCGGGCGCGAATTTCGCGCATCGCGAGAATTATCTCGACCTCGATCCGACCTATCGCGACAAGCTCGGCCGGCCCCTCCTCCGCATGACGTATAATTTTCACGACAACGACGTGAAGCTCTCGGCCTACACCACCGGCAAAGCCGCCGAGATCGCCAAGGCGATGCAACCCACGGTCATGGGCACGCCGCAGCCGCGGCGCGGCAATTTCAACGTCGTGCCGTACCAATCGACGCACAACACCGGCGGTACGATCATGGGCGCGGACCCGAAGAGCAGCGTCGTCAACCGCTATTTGCAGCATTGGGACGCGGACAATCTTTTCGTCGTCGGCGCCTCGAATTTTCCGCAGAATCCGGGCCACCCGCCGACCGGCGCGGTCGGTGCGCTCGCTTATTGGGCCGCCGACGCCATCGCGACGCAGTATTTGAAATCGCCCGGTCCCTTGGTTCACACCTAGCCGCTCGCCCACCCATGAGGCTAGGACTAGGGGTTACGCGGTAAGCTTAAAACAAAAACGGCGAAGTCAGGGCGAAACTCTTGAACCTGCGCCCTTTTTTTGCCGAAACCAGCGTCTAAAGTCGGACCGAATAAGATCGTGGGGGGCGGCTTTTGACGAGTGGCTATTCATGCAAGACCGCAAATACTGGCAGCTCCGAGCCTCCGAGATGCGCGAACGCGCATCGCACATCAAAGATGCCGCCATTTCCAACGGTTTTCTCGCTCTCGCCGCGCAATATGACGAGCTTGCCGCTGGCGAGGCGCGCTGGGTGAAACCAGGTCTTGACGGCGCGACTCTGGATGCGTTTCGCGAACCGTCTTACGCCGCGCGGAGCCGAGTGCGCCACACCTGAATTGCCGGCACCTCGGCCATCCCGCTTCTCGATAAGGGCGTAGAAGGGTGCCTCGCACGCCCGCTGCGCGACCCTGAAATAGGCGCAAATCCTCGCCGAACCGCCTCCCCGCGGCTTCCTTGCCCCGCCCGGCCTTCCCTGTTACCTAAAGCGTCATGCAGCAGAAG
>DATGLO010000050.1:0-5016 GCA_035294105.1 Allostellaceae bacterium | reverse complement strand
GCCATATTTAGCAGGAATACCGCTCGCCACGACGACAACGCCTCAAGGTGGCAGCGGCAAATAGCTTGGCCTCATGCAAACTCAGTGCCTGCGCCACGCGCGTTAGGAAGCGAAATGGGCGTCGGACATCGAAGCGCGTTCGAACATGCGGCAATGAAGGTCGGTCGAACCAGCGACATGAGATCGCTGAACCCGGCAGCTCGCGGGCGATAAGCCCATCGAAAAAAAGGCGTCGGATGCAGCGGCCATGAAATATCAGAAGGCGCTTACGCTCCTGCGATCAAATAGGCGTTGGACAGCAGGTGAAGATCGTCCCGCGACCGCTTGCGCTCCCGCGCATTTGACTCGCCGCCCGCTTCCCTGTTTCTTCGCCCCCTCAAAGGTGACGTAAGCGCCCGCGCCGAAACGCGCGCCGCGCAGGGGTTTTGGGAGGCGACGAGACAATGAGCGAGAAACCGACCGGGGAAGGCATCGGCCAGGCGCTGCCGCGGCAAGAGGATCTGCGGCTCTTACGCGGCCGCGGCCGGTACGCGGCCGACGTGGTGATGCCCAACATGGCCTTTGCCGCGATGGTCAGGAGCCCGCATGCCCACGCCAAGATCGTCAAGCTCGATACCAGCGCCGCGAAGAAAGCGCCCGGGGTCGTCGCCGTCTTCACCGGCGCCGATTGGGTGGCCGACGGCCGGAAGCCGATCCCGCATGCCGCTTCTTATGTCGGCCCGCCCGATGTCGATCTCACCCTGAAGCCGGGCTATCAGGTCTATCACGCCAAGCACCTACCGATGCCCGACAAGAAAATCCAATTCGTCGGCGAGCCGGTGGCGATGGTGATCGCGGAGAGCCTCGATCAGGCGAAGGACGCGGCCGAGCTGGTCGAAGTCGATTACGAGGTGCTGCCGGCGATCGTCACCGCCGCCGACGCGGTGAAGCCGGGCGCGGCCTCCGTCTGGGATGATCGCCGCGACAATGTCGCGCTCGAGGCGGAGGTCGGCGACAAGGCGAAGACCGACGCCGCCTTCGCCAAGGCCAAGCATGTCGTCAAATTCGAGACCTGGATCAACCGCGTCACCGGCACGCCGATGGAGCCGCGCGCGGCGCTGGGCTTCATCGACGAGAAAGGCCGCTACACCCTCTGGGCCGGCACCGGCGGCGGCATGGTGCGCGAGCGCCAGACCTTGGCCGGCGCGCTCGGCGTGCCGGTAGAGCAATGCCGCGCGATGTGCGGCGACATGGGCGGCAATTTCGGCACGCGCAACACCTTCTTTCCGGAATATGCGGTGCTGCCCTGGGCGGCGAAGAAGATCGGCCGGCCGGTGAAATTTCTGGCCGATCGCAGCGAATGCTTCCTCTCGGATTACGAAGGCCGCGATCTCACCTCGAGCGCCGAGCTCGCGCTCGACGCCGATGGCAAGTTCCTCGCCGTGCGCGGCACCAATCTCAGCAACATCGGCGCCTATTGCGCGCATTTCACGCCGCTCAGGAAAGGCCTCGGCATCATGTCGGGCGTCTACGACATTCCGGCGGTGCATTTCCGCGGCTGCGCGGTGATGACCAACACGGTGCCGACGACGCCCTATCGCAGCGCCGGCCGCCCCGAGGCGATCTATATCATCGAGCGGCTGGTCGATCTCGCCGCGCGGCAATGCGGCTTCGACCCGGTCGAATTGCGGCGCAAGAATTTCATCCGGCCGAACGCCTTCCCTTACAAGAACGGCGTCGGCATCACCTACGACAACGGCGAATACGAGCGCGGCCTCGATACGGCGCTGCGCCTCGCGAAATACGACAGCTTCGCCGCGCGCAAGGCGGAAGCGAAGAAGCGCGGCAAGCTCAGGGGCATCGGCATCGCCAATTACATCGAGGGCGCCGGCGGCGCGCCGCGCGAGCGCGCCGAGATCACCGTCGGCGCCAACGGCCGCGTCGAGCTGGTGCTCGGCACGATGAACAGCGGCCAGGGCCACGAGACCAGCTTCCCGCAGCTGATCTGCGAATGGCTCGGCGTGCCGTTCAAGACCATCGACTTCGTCGCGCACGACACCGATCGCGTCAGCGCCGGCGGCGGCTCGCATTCCGGCCGGTCGATGCGCATCGCCTCGCTCGCGATCGGCGAAGCGACCGACGCGATCATCGAGAAGGGCAAGAAGATCGCCGCGCATCTGCTCGAGGCGTCGGTCGCCGATATCGAATTCTCGAAAGGCGTCTTCGCGATCAAAGGCACCGACCGGCGCATGACCATCTTCGAGGTCGCCAAAGCGGCGGCGACGCGCAACGACATGCCCGACGATTTGAAGGGCAAGCTCGAAGGCATCGGCGATCACACCGTCTCGGTCGGCGCCTATCCCTCGGGCACGCATATCTGCGAGGTCGAGGTCGATCCCGAGACCGGCTTCGTCCAGCTCGTCGGCTGGTACGGCGCCGACGATGTCGGCCGCGCCGTCAATCCGCTGATTCTCCACGGCCAGACGCACGGCGCGGCCACGACCGGCATCGGCCAGGCGATGCTCGAAGACGTGCATTACGACGCGCGCAGCGGCCAGATGCTCGCCGGCTCGTTCATGGATTACGCGGTGCCGCGCGCCGATTTCGTTCCGTCCTTCGATTGCGAGCTGATCGAGGTGCCGGCGACGAGCCACAAATTCGGCATCCGCCCGGGCGGCGAAGGCGGCACGACGCCGGCGCTCGGCGCCTGCATCAACGCCGTCTGCGACGCGCTCGCGGAGCTCGGCGTCAAGCACGTCGAGATGCCGGCCACGCCCGAGCGCGTCTGGCGCGCCATTCAAGAAGCGCGAGCGAAATAGAGAAGTCCCCTCACCCGCCTCGCTATGCTCGGCACCCTCTCCCGCAAGCGGGAAGAGGGTGAGGGCAATTCGAAAACGAGAATCAGGGAGGACTGGATGAAGCTTACACGCACCATTGTGCTCGCCGCCGCCGCGCTTTTCATCGCGCCGTCGGCGCACGCACAAGACAAGCTCCACTTCGGCAAGGCGTTCCCCGGTCTCTTCCAGTTCACGCCGGTCGATCTCGGCATCGCGAAAGGCTTCTTTGCCAAGCGCGGCCTCGATGTCGAGATCACGAATTTCTTCGGCGACGCCAAGCAGCAGCAGGCTTACACCGCCGGCGCCATCGATATGGGGATCGGCGGCGGCGCGGGCATGGCGTTCATCGCCAAGGGCTCGCCGATCATCGCCGTCGCCGAAGCCGCCGGCCCGCCCCTCGGCATCACCCTCGCCTCCTGGGCCGACACGCCGTACAAGACGGTCGACGATCTCAAAGGCAAGATCGTCACCGGCGCCTCGGTCGGCGATCAGACGGAATGGTTCGTGCGCCAGCTCTCGATCCTGCACGGCTGGGGACCGAACGGCTTCGATTACGAGCCGCTGGGCGCTACCGAGGCGCAGATCGCGGCGCTGAAGACGCATCAGGTCGCGGCCGCGCCGCTCGACATCACCACGGCCGTGACCCTCGAATCGGCCGGCCAGGCGCGCATCGTCGTGCGCTTCGGCAAGGTGATTACCGCCTATATCAATCATGTGATCACCGCCTCGAACGACGAGATCGCCAAGCATCCCGACGACGTGCGGAAATTCCTCGCCGGCTGGTTCGAGAGCGCCGTCTACTTCAAGACGCATAAGGACGAGGCGGTGAAGTTCACCGCGGCGTTGCTGAAGAAGCCCGAGCCGATCATCAGCCGCGTCTTCGACGAATCGGCGCCGATGATCACCGACAACGGGCATTTCGATCCCAAGGGCCTCGCCGCGATCCGCCAATCTCTGGTCGATACCAAGATCCTCGACACCGCGCCCGACATGTCGAAGCTCTATACGGAAAAGTTTTTGCCGAATTGACGACGCCCCCTCACCCGACCCTCTCCCGGTCGGGAGAGCGACTGTCTTGATCGTCAAGCTGTTTGCCATGGTTTTTGATCGCGGACGATGGCGTTGAGGATTGTGAGGAGTTTTCGGGCGACAGCGATGAGGGCGACCATTTTGGGCTTTCCGGCATCGAGCAGGTGTTGGCGGAAGAGCTTGAGGGTCGGATTGTGTTGGACGGCAGAAAGGGTTCCGACGAAGAGTGCAGCCCGCACCGAGGCTCGTCCGCCGCCGATGAAGCTCTTGCCCTTCCATTTGCCGGACTGGCGTGTCCAGGGGGCAAGCCCGGCCAGAGCGGCGATCTGTCGGCGATCGAGGGTGCCGAGTTCGGGCATCTCGGCCAAGAGCGTGCGCGCAATGACCGGCCCGACGCCAGGGACGCTTTTCAAGAGGTCTTCGTTGCGCCGCCAGGCGGGTGAGCCGCGCACCATCTCGTCGAGCTCCTGGTCGAGTTCGCTGAGCTCCTTCTCGAGCGCGAGCAGGAGCCGCTGGATCGAGCGCTTGATCCGCTTGATGGTGGCTCGCTTTTCACGTTGCCGCTCGGCGACGATCATCTGCACGATCTGGCGCCGGCGGGCGACGAGATCGGCCAATGCCTGGGTCTGCTCGTCGGGCAGCGGCCGGACCTCCGGCTTGGTGGCTTCGACGAAGCGGGCGATCACCGCCGCATCGATCGGATCGGTCTTGGCCCGTTTGCCAAGCGCCTGGGCGAAGGCTCGGACCTGGGCCGGGTTGACCACCACGACCGGAAGACCGGCGCTGGCGAGCGAGGCCGCCACCACCGCCTCGAACCCGCCGGTCGCCTCGACCGCCACGGTGGTCAGGCCGATCGGGCCGAGCCGTGCGTTCAGCGCCGCCAGACCTTCGCCGTTGCGCGCAACGGCGAAGGTCTCACCCGACGGCAGCACATGCACGTCGAGACGATCCTTCGATACATCGATGCCGACAAATACTGCGCCCATCCTATCCCGTCCTTGCCTAATCGGGCTCGCGTTGCGGCCCCGGCGACTGTTCGGGTTCGATGGAACGGCGGGCAAGGCCCCCAGCTCTCCCACGGGCTCTTTCACCCTCGAGGGCCTCGGCCTCTTGCCCGCCACCGCATCACGCAACTTCTTACCCGATGACGGCGACTTCAAGTTACAAGGGA
>DATGLO010000049.1:0-17485 GCA_035294105.1 Allostellaceae bacterium | reverse complement strand
CAACGCCGCCGGCAAAGCCGTGCCGGTCGACGACGTGGTGAGGGCGGTTTGCGGCTCGAACGGGATCGCGAAATCGAGCGACAAGCCGACAACGCGCTCGAATTCGGCGCGGCCGACCTCGCCGCGATGTGCCGCGCCGACCTGATTGCCAATTACGATGTGCTTGGCCGTCGGCGAGAGGACGCGGTTGAACTCGACGAGTCGCAGCGTGTCGCGCGCGGCGGAGAGCGAAAGGTCGGTGACGACGCCGACCGTGGTCGCGACCGTGATGGTGCGGCGAACGAGATCTTCGAGATGACGCGGCAGGTCGAAGATGATGAAGTCGCAGTCGCTGCGCAGAACGTTGACGAGCGTGTCCGCGGCGCCGGCCGCGATTTGCGGCAGATCGACCAGCGGCTCTTCCGCCGCCAAGACGCTGAGCTGCGGGCTTTCGTGCAGGATCGCCGAAGCGAGGAGCGGCGCGTCCATGCGCGCGGGATATTCGAGCGCTTCGCGCAGGCCGGGACCGGGAACGAGGTCGAGGCTCAAGGCAAGATTGCCGAAATGAAGGTCGAGATCGACGATTGCGACGCTGCGATGATGCAGATGCGCGATGCACCAGGCGAGACCGGCGGCCACGGTCGTCGTGCCGACGCCGCCGCGCGAGCCCATGAGAGTGATGACTTGCGCCTTGCTAGGGTAGTCGGTGCCTTGCGCGCGCTTGTTGCGCTTCAAGGCGCGCTCGAGCATTTGCACGGTGATCGGCTTGGGAACGTAATCCGTGACGCCGAGCTCGATCAGGTCGCGATAGAGGTTGAGGTCGTTGCGCTGGCCGATCGCGATGACGCTCATCTCGGGCGGACAGAATTCCGCCAGGGCATAAAGCGCCTGGACCGGGTCTTCGGCATCGTCGACATCGACGATCAGCAGGTTGGGCGCAGCTTGCTGTTGCAGCTGGCCATGCGCGGCGACGATGCCGCCATCGACGACGGAGGCGTTACGCCAGCGCTGCGCCGTCGCGAATTCGCGGACGACTTGCGCGGTGTCCGGGTCGCTGATGCAAGCAAGAAGCCTCGGCCCGGAGGCGAGCGGTGTCAGCTGCTCACTGGCCATTGCTGCTTCCGTTCGAGCCGCCCGGATTCGCCATCGTCGCGGCGGCTTCGGCCGCTCCGGTTGCGCTTTCGGCGGCGGCATTGGCGGCAGAGGGGCTGTCGTCGCTGCCGCCTTTCTTGTCCGAAAGGCCTTCGCGATATTTCTGCACGGCGCGCATGCTGGGCTCGGCATCGGCGGGGCCCGGCGTCCGGCCGACCGCGAGGTCGCGCTTATCGACGACCTGCTGATAAAGGTTGTTGCGTAAGGCGCAGCCGAGATAGAGCGAGGGCGCGTTGGACGGCGCGTCGCCGGCGAAGACCGGCCATTCGCCGCATTTCGGCGGCACGGCCACCTTTTCCGTCAGGACCAGCGCCACGGTGTCGGGGCTGAGATTGACGTCGACGCCGTCGACGGTTTCGAGGCCGGCGTGTTTCAGGATGGCGCGGATGCGGTCCGCCCGTTCTTTGCCGAGCGGCGAGTTGTCGCTGCTGATCGTGACTTTGTCTTCGGGCCGCGCGCTCGCCCCATGCAGGAAGTCCTGCAGCCGCTGCATCTCCGCGGCGGCGGGTGCTTCGGCCGCGGCGGCGAAGCGAACCGCGTAAGGATAGTCGACCGTCTTATAAGTGAATTGGTTCGGGTCTTCCGGAACCGGCTTCGCCGGATCGGACGAGCCGACGCAGCCGCCAAGCGCGGTGAGAAGCAGCAGATAGGCCGTCGGAAAAAGCGCGCGCATCATCCGCTCCTAATCGATCTCGAAGCCGGAAGCGGCGGGGGCTCGCATCGGTGCCGCCATCGCCGCGGCGGGCGTGGGGCTCGGGCGCGCCGGCGTTGGAGTAACCGGTTGCGGCTCTGCGGCCACGATCGCGGCCGGGGCTGGAGCGGGCGGCGGCGCGGCGGGCGCCGCGGTTGCGGCCGGCATCGCTGTCGCCTCGACAGCGGTCGTCGCCGCCGAGGCGGCCGGCGCGGGCAAGGCAACGGGGGTGGCGACAGATGCGCGCGGCGCCGGCGTCGGCGCGCCGCCATCGGCCGAGGCCGCCGGGCCCGGCGGCGCCGAGGCGGTCGGCTTGGCCGGCGCAGGGTCGTTCTGCGACGGCAGCGTGTTGAGGTTGCCGTCAAGAACGCGTTGCTGGTCGCTCGGCGCGTAGAAGCCGTCGTTGTCGGTCTTGAGCGCCGTCGCCGACGAGACCGGCTTCACCATGTAAGGCGTAATCAGGATGACGACTTCCGTTTCACCGCGCTGGAAGGCGGTCGAGCGGAAAAGCGCGCCGATGATCGGCAGATCGCCGATCCACGGATAGGCTTGGAGCTGCTGTTGCGTCGCGTTTTGCAAAAGGCCGGCGATCGCGAAGGTCTGGCCGCTGCCGAGCTCGACCGTGGTGTCGGCGCGGCGGGTGGTGATGCCGGGGACGGTGACGCCCTGGACGGTGATGCCCTCGTTCGGCGCAAGCTCGCTCACCTCGGGCGCGACGTGCAGCGCGATGCGGCCGTCGGCGAGGATGGTCGGGGTGAAATTGAGGCTGACACCGAACTGCTTCCAGTCGATCGTGATCGCGGCGGTCGTTCCGGTGCCGGTTTGCGGCACCGGTACCGGGAATTCGCCGCCGGCGAGGAAGCTCGCCTTCTGGCCCGACACCGTGACGAGGTCGGGTTCGGCGAGGATGGTGATGAGGCCGTTCTGCGCCAGCGCGTCGACCAGGGCGTTGATGGTGAGATCGCCGTGGTGCAGACCGGCGAAGAGGTTGTTGTTGATGCCGTTGCCGATTTGCGTCGGCGTCTGGGTATTGAACGCGCAGCAATTCGACAGGTTCGACCCGTCGAGCGCCGATCCGGGGAGGGTGGGCACGATCTTGGTTACGTTGGTGCCGGAGCTTTGCGCAAATGCCGCGGTCGGGATGATCGCCTGCTCCGCATTGACCATGCCGAAAGCAGCGGTCCCGCCTTGCTGCGCATTCCACCAGTTGATGCCGAATTGCTTCAGGACGCTGCGCTGCACCTCGGCGACCTTGACCTGCAAGTCGATCTGGTTCGGCGCATCGAGGGTGAGCTTGTTGACGAGCTGCGAGGGGCTGGCGACATAGCGCGCGGCGATCTTGCGAATATCGTCGCCCTCGGCAGCGTCCCTGACGCTACCGGTCAGGACGATCGAATCGTCGACTGCCTCGGCGCGGACATGGTCGCTCGGATCGATCTGATGGATCTCGCGCTGCAGCCGATCGATGTCCTGGCGCACTTCGACGCGGCTGTCGAGCAGAACGCTGTCGCTTTGATCGACGGCATAGACCGTGGTCTCGCCGGCGCCCTTGCCCATCAGGTAAAGCACGGTCGGCGATTTGAGCTGCACGTCGGCGATATCGGGATCGGCGACAAAGACGCTCGAGCACGGACGATCGAGGCGGATGATGACGCCTTTGCTGACGTCGAGCAGGATCGGCGCGCCCGTGGGCACGATCACTTGCGCCGCGCGAATCTCAGGCACCGCAAAGGCGGTGATCGCGATGACGAGGATCATCGCGATGGTGCGGACGATGCGCGATCGCCGGTTCATGTCACTTGGTGTCTTTCGGGAAATCGAGCGAATCGGCTTTGTCGCCGCGGACAAGATTGACCTTGATGTCGCTGCTCGCCGCCGTCGGCGCGGAATGCGGCCGCAAGCCGAGATCGGTGGCTTCGTTGTCCCAAGTGACTGAGGGCTTGGCGGGCTCGCCATTGGCGTTCGTCGTTAAGGGCTTCTCGTCGCCGGCGGCGATGGCGCGCAGGGTGAGGGACAGCTTGCCCATATCGCTGACGAGGGCGAGGATTTCGGCCTGCTTGGGGGTGACTTCGAGCGTCGCCGAACGCGCCATGACGTTCTCGTTCGCCGTGTCGTTCATTTTCTGATCGATCGCGAGCACGCGGATATCCTCGAGCACAGTCTCGCTCGCGCGATGCTCGGGATCGGTGGGGCCGGTGCCCGGAATGACCGCGGTGAGGACGACGTCGACATGATCGCCCGGCAGCACCAGACCGCCGAGCCCGGCATTCTGTTGCAGTTGAACCGTTACGGCGCGCGTGCCCGGCGCCATGATCGCCGACAGGAAGCCGCGATCGCCCTTCTTGATCAGGCGGTCGTCGGTGACGGGCTCGCCGCCGGAAATCGCGGCGCGCACCACCGAGCCGGCGATGTCGCTGATCTGGCGGCTGCCTTCGAGGATGTAGCTCGAATTGAGCCCGCTATCGGGCCAGGGTTGCCATTCGAGATCGTTGGGCTGGAGGAACTGGCCGGCCGGCAGCGCATGCGTCGCCACCAGGATCTTGGTGACCGCCTGCTTGGGCGCTTCCGCCGGCCCGGCTGCGATCGCGCTGAGCCGCGCCTCGTTGACCCAGGCGCGCACGATCATCGCCGTCGCGAGCGACAAGGCAACGGCTGCGGTCAGCAGCAGCATGCGGCGGTGGGACAGGGACAAGGCTTGCATACGCGGTCTTTCGGCTTCAGCAAAATCCTCAACAGGCTGCGCCGAAGGCGATGTCGCGATAAACCTCGCTCGATGTCATCGCAGGTCTCTCGCCGGCTTCACAGCAAACAGCGAGGATTTTTATGTAGTTGGGTTAACAACCCCTGAAGGGTAAAGAGAAACGCCGCCGGGCCGCGGTTAACGAACCGTTTCCGCCGCCGCGCTCGCCGGCAAATCCGCCACCGGCTTGCCGGAACTTGCCGTGCCGTCGCTCGCATCAGCGGTTGCCGAAGTCTTCGCCCTCTCGGTCGCGCCGTCGCTCGCATTGGCGGTCGCGGGAATGGGTGCCGCATCGACCGCGGCGGCGCTCGCACCGCCGGCGGTCGGCATTTTTGCTGCCGCGGCTGCGGCATCGTCCGCGCCGTCGATCGCCGCAGTCTTCGTGGCGGCGGTCGCGGCGTCGTTCGGACGATCCGGCGCGGGCGTTTTCGCGGCATCCGCCGCCGGCAAAGCGGCGATTGCCGAAGCATCGACGGCAAGATGCACCGCCGGCTCGGGCTCGCTCGCAGCGGCCGCGCCGCCGACCAGCACTTTGCCGGCGCGTTCGGCCTTGGCCGTCATGCCGTCGGCTTGCCGCGGCGTGAGATAGGTCGCGAGTGTCTGCCGCAAGCCTGGCTCGTCCATCCCCGGCGCATCGGCAAGGGCCGCTTCGGTCTCGCCCATGGCGAGCTCGACCAGGGCGCGATTGAAGCGATAGCGTTCGCTCGCTTGGGGCGATGCGATCAAGGCGGAGAAGGTCGCGAGCGCGCCTTTGAGATCGCCGCTCGCCAGTTGCATCAGGCCGTAATTGTTGCGCAGCGCAGGATAATCCGGCTCGAGCGCCAGGCCCTGATCGAAATTCGCTTTCGCCTGGTCGAACTTGCCCTGCATCGACAGCGCGACCCCCATCGCGTTGTAAAGCTTCGGGTCGTCCTTGCGGCTTTCGAGGGCGGTGGCGAATTGATCGGCGGCGCTCTTCGCATCGCCATGCGTCAGGTCGAGCTCGCCGAGGCGGAAAGCCGCTTCGGGATCTTTGGGCGCAAGGCTCTGCGCGGCCTTATAAGCGGCGAGCGCGGCGTTGTTGTCCTTGCGCGCGAGGCTGACGGCGCCGAGGCGCAGTTGCGCCTCGAGCGAGGTCGGATCGGTTCCGGCCGCTTTCGCGTAATCGACCGCGGCGGCGTCGAGATCGCCTTTTTCGCGTGCGGCATCGCCGGCGACGACCAGATCATGAGCCGCGGCCTTGTCGGAATCGCTCACATGGCCGGGCAGGATGTTGCTCACCTTGCCGGGCAAAGCGGCGACCGCGTGCGACATATCCGCCAGCGGATTGGGCATGCTGCTGCAGCTGGTTGCGATCGGCCCCAATGCGAAGAGCAGGATCCATCGCGTCGCGCCGGCGCGAAAATCGTGACCGCGCAACACGCGATGATGGATGATATCGGTGGTCCGCACAGCTGCTTACCTCGTCGGAGAACGATCTCCTCGCGGACGAGTGTGGGACAAACATGGTTAATAATCGGTGAAACGCACCGACGGCGCGCGAAACCGCGCCCGCGCCGGACTCGCGCGACAGACTCAGATGAACGGGAAAGCCAGTCCCAAGAGGGCGACGCTGCCGACCAAAAGGCCGCCGCCCCATTGCTGCAGCTCGCTGCGATGCGCGGGAAAGATGTCCGCGACCGCAGCCGCGCAACAGCCGATCGCCAGCCCGGCAAAACCGATAAACGGAACGGCGTGCATCATCTGCGCCCCCGAACGACGAAGGCCCCCCGCGGCGCGTTATGCGCGCCGAAAGTGAAGATTTCGTTGCGGGATCGCGGCGATCCGGCGACGGCGGCGGGCTTACGACAGACCGGCTGTAACCCGGACGATCACGATGACGAGCAGCAGCCCGGCGACGCCCGACGGGGTAATAACCCCGGCTTGCGCTCTAGCGGCGCTCAGCGATCCTGGCGCTCTTGCCGCGCGAGCTCGGCATCGACGAGGCGATCGACGACCTCGTCCCAATGCACGGTCGCCGTCCAGCCGAGCCGCTCCCGCGCTCGGCTCGCATTGCCGCAACTGAAATCGAGCTCGACCGGCCGCAGGAAGGCCTCGTCGCTCACCACGTATTTCTGCCAGTCGAGATCGAGCCGCGCGAAGGCGCGCGCGGTGAAATCGCGCAGGCTTGCCGGCTTGCCGGTGGCGATGACGAGATCTTGCGGCTGCGGCAGTTGCAGCATCAGCCACATCGCTTCGACGAATTCGGGCGCCCAGCCCCAATCGCGCGTCACATCGAGATTGCCGAGAGCGAGGGTCGCTTGGCGATGACGGGCGATCGCGACGGCGCCGCGCACGATTTTCTGCGTGACATAGCGCGCCGGCCTGAGCGGGCTTTCGTGGTTGAAGAGCAGTCCCGAGCAGGCGTGAAGCCCATAGGCCTCGCGGTAATTGGCGACGATCCAATGCGCCGACGCCTTGGCGATGCTGTAAGGGCTGCGCGGCACGAAAGCCGTCGTCTCGACCGCGCCGCCCGGCGGCGTGACGCCGAAGCACTCGCTCGACGACGCGCTGTAATAGCGAATGTCCTCGCCGAGAAAACGCATCGCCTCGAGCAGGTTGACGGTGCCGAAGATGACGCTGTCGAGGGTCTCGACCGGCTGGGTGAAGGACAAGCCGACCGAGGATTGCGCCGCGAGGTTGTAGATCTCGTTCGGCTGGGTCTCGCGAATGACCTGCACGACCGAGCGGAAATCCGTCACCGTCGCCGAATGCAGCGTCACCCGCTCGTAAATGCCGAGCGTCTTGAGGTTGGCGAAATTCGCCAATTCCTTGTCGCGCGAGGTGCCGTGGACGGTGTAGCCCTTAGCGATGAGGCTCGCGGCGAGATAGGAGCCGTCCTGGCCCGAAATGCCGATGATAAGGGCGGTCTTGCTCGTGGCCATCGATGGTTCCTGACGCCGACGGACCAAGAGCGTGGTGCCGACGCGCGGATTCGAACCGCGGACCTACTGATTACGAATCAGTTGCTCTACCACTGAGCTACGTCGGCTAATCGGGCGCCATCGGATGTGGTTTCCGGTGCCGGTTTGAAGCACAGGGAAGCCGCATCCGCAAGGTTTAGCCCGCGAAGGGGCAAGCAATCCTTCACCCGATCGCCGCTCCGGGGCGGCGGATTAGCGCGCGCCCGGCGAATGGTCGATGGCGAGGCCGAGCGCGTCGCGCGGCGGCGTCGGCGCGGCGCTGCCCGGCACCGGCAGCGACGGCATCATCTCGCTCGCCTCTTTGAGGCGCGGCACCGGCACGCGGCCGGGCGGGCGCCATTCGATGCTGTCGAAGCTGCGGCAATGCGGGCAGAGCGACGACCACGCCGCCACCTCGCCGCCGCAAGCGGCGCAAACATAGGCGGCGTCCTGGGCCGCGGTCGTGGTCGCGCGCGCGAGCCACATTCGCGCCGCCGGCAGATCGGAATGCTCGGCTTCCTCGAGCTCTGCCATCAGCCGGCAGATGCGCGCGCTCGGCGCCGGCGCATCCTCGCGTCCGCCGGCTTCGCCCAAATGGCGCCGCGCCTCGCCCCAGAGCCGCGCCTTGAGCGCCGCTTCCGCGGCGGCGATATGGCTCTCGATATGGTCCTTGTGGCGGGCGATCAACGTCTCGAAGCGCTTCAAGCGCTGCAACGGCCGCTCGTCGGCGAAGAGCGCTTCATAAGCGCGCGCGAGCTCGGGATGCGGAGCATGCGACCACGCCGTCTCGATCACCTTGCGCGCTTGGCGCCGTTGGCCCGCGGCGCTCAGCATCTCGGCATAGCGCGCCGCCGCTTGGGTGAAGCCGGGCGCGAGCGCATGCGCCTTGGCGACGAGACGCACCGCGTCGCGGTCGCGATTCTCGGCCGCGGCAACACGGCTTTGCTCGTAGAGCATCACGGCGCGATGGCGCGCGCTGTCGATCTCGGCGAGCACCTTGCGCCGTGCCGCTTGCGCCAAGGTCGCTTCGGCCTCGGCCCATTTGCCCGCGCGCGCCTGAAGCTCGAAGAGGCTGGCGAGGACCCAAGGCGTTTTCGGCCGCAGCGCTTTGGCCCGCGCTGCGAGCTTCAGCGCCTCGGGCTCGTCCTTGCGCTTCAAGGCTTGCATGATGAGGCCGCGCAGGCCGAGGAATTCGGTCTCGACGCTGTCGAGCATGGCGGTGAAATATTTTTCGGCGGCTTTCTCATCGCCGTTGAGCTGCGCCGCCTGCGCCGACAGCAAGAGCGTCAGCGGCGGCTCGGCGAGCAATGAATCGGCTTGGCGCGCGAAGCGCTTGGCTTCGGCGGGATCGCCCGCCGCGACGGCGACCATGCCTTGGCTCAGCGCGCGATAACCGCGCCGCCGCCGCCGCTCGCGCCGGCCGCGCGCGAACATGCCCGGGCCGCGAACGAGGAGGCGCAAGAGGTGGAAGAGCGCCGCCGCGATCAGCGCCACGATCGCGACGCCGAGCACGAGCACGGCAACGCTGGTATCGACGCGCCAGCCTTGCCAGACCAGCGACACGGTGCCGGGCCGGTCGGCGATGAAAACCGCGCCCGCAATAGCGAGCGCCATGGCGACAATCGCCGGCAGCGCGCGCATCAGCCGCCGCTCGCCCCCGCCGCCAGATCGCCGGCGAGATCGCGGCTCAGCTTGGCGATGGTCTCTTCGGCAGCGAGACGCTGTTGAGCTGCGGCGAGCCAGTCCTTTGCCGCGTCGGCAGGCGCGCCGCTCAGGCCGCTCAGCGCTTTCGCCGCGCCGGCGAGATCGCCGCCGTCGAGCGCCGCCTGGGCATGCGCGACGGCTTGATCGGTCGGGCTCGTGCCGGTGCCGCTGCCATCGACCCGGCGGATGACGACGAGTCTCTTGAGCCGCGTCAACATTGCCTCGCCGAGACTCTGCTTGCCCGTGGGTGCGGCGGCCTCGGCGCGCAGAATCGCCGGCGCGACATCGCTCGTGAAGCGCTGCGCCAGCAGCGCCGTGCTGGGGATGCCGGTCTTGGCCGGCGCTTCGAGCGGCTGGAGCGCCGCGGCCCAACCGTTGCGGCTTTGCCCCAGCGCCTCGACGCTGGCGAGCTCCGCCGCGAAGGGGCGCGAGCCGGCGACGGCATTGCCGAGACTGGCGAGCGCCAGCATCAGCACGCGTTGCGGGCTCTCGGCGTCGCTCGCTCGGTCATGCGCCATTTGCGCGACCTGCTTGTCGATCTGGGTAATGTGCGCTTCGAGCTGTTCCACTTGCGCCGCCAGCGGCGCGATGGCGGCGCTGGCGTCGGGCGCCGGCTTATTCTCGAGCGCGGCAACGCGATTGCCGAGCGCGGCGACGTCGCCGAGCTGCTGCTCGATCAACGCGAGTTGCTGCGCGGTCTCGGGCGATTGCGCTGGGTGCTGCGGTGCGACCGGCACGGTCCACGGCAAGAGCGGCATGACCGCCGGCGCCCAATAAGGCGCCGCACCGACCAGCGCCAAGACGAGCACCAGCAATATGCCGAGGCAGGCCGCAACCGGCATGCGCGCCGCCGGTCGTTTCACTTTCGCCGCGGTCGATGCCGGCGGCGGCGACAACGAGGGCGACCGCGATGCCGCTTCGCCCGGCGGTGGCGCGTCGCTCATCGGCTGTGCTCCGTTGCGGCGACGGAGTCGAGGGCGGCGAGCAGTGAGGCTTCGTTCGGCGCAGCCGCTACGGCGATGCGCCGCCACGGCAGCGCCGCCAACTTCTCGGCGACGGCAGCGCTCAGGGCGACGGCGATCATGTGCTTGGCGCTCTCTTCCAAACCGGCCGTTAGCCTAACAAAGGTCGCGGCGTTGCGGGGGGAGAAAAACAGGGCGGCGTCGATTTCGCGGCGTTGCAGCGCCGCGCGAGTCGCGGCGCTCAATGCTTCCGACGGCACGGCTTCGTAAAGCACGGCGCGGCGCAGGGTAAAGCCTGCCGCTTCGAGCAGGCCTTGAAGATCCCCGGCCGTGACGCTGCCGGCCGGATGAAGCAGCGCGCCCGCCTTGGGCTTCAGCCGCGCGATCGCCAGCCGCGCCAGATCCTCGACCGTGCCCCCGGCGCTGACGACATCGGCGAAGCCGGCCGCCCGCGCCGCTGCCGCGGTCGCATCGCCGACCGCGAAGGCACGGAAATCGCGCCGCGGCGTTGCCGCCGCGAAGGCGCGCACGCCGTTCGCCGAGGTGAACAGCGCCGCCTGCACGCCGTCGAGGAACGGCGCGAGGCCGGGCACGCCGTCGGTGCGAAAGCGAATCGTCATCAGGCTTTCAATCGCGCTGTCATGCCCGCGTTCCGCCAGCCGCGCGGCCAGGCTCTCGGCATCGCCTTCGGCGCGCGTGACCAGCACCTTCATCGCGCGCGCGCCGTCCCGAAGAGATCGCGGCCGGCCGTTTCCAGCAATGCCGCGCCGATCTCGCGGCCGAGCTCGCGCGCGCGGCTCGTCGTGGTCGAGCGCGCGATGCGCGGCGCGCGCTTGCCGTCGGGCGACAGGACCATCGCGTCGAGCGCGATGCGATTGCCGTCGAGCGTTGCGAGGGCGGCGATCGGCGTGCGGCAATCGCCGTCGAGCGTTTCGAGCATCGCGCGCTCGGCGCTGGCGCAAAGCGCGGTCGGGCGATGATCGACCGCCGCGAGCAGGCTACGGCTGCGTGCGTCATCCTCGCGAATCTCGACGGCGACGATGCCTTGGGTTGCGGCGGGCAACATCTCGGCGGTCGAGAGGATCGCGCACGCCTCGCTGTCGCGGCCGAGGCGCTTGAGGCCCGCCAGCGCCAGGACGGTTGCGTCGGCGACACCATCGGCGATCTTGGCGATGCGCGTGTCGACATTGCCGCGCAGCGGCACGATGCGGAGATCGGGGCGCAAGCTCAGCAGCTGCGCCTGGCGCCGCGGCGACGAGGTGCCGATGGAGGCGCCTTGCGGCAGCGCCGCCAGGGAAGCGGCCCCGCCGCGCGCGATCAGCGCGTCGCGCGCATCCTCGCGCGGCAGATGGGCGGCGAGGGCGAAGCCGTCCGGAACGAACGCCGGTACGTCTTTCAGCGAATGCACGGCAAGATCGATGCGGCGGTCGTTCAGTGCCTCTTCCAGCTCCTTGATGAAGAGACCCTTGCCGCCGATCTCGGCCAGCGGCCGGTCGGTGACTTTGTCGCCGGTGGTGCGAATGACGACGCTCTCGATCGCGCCCGGCGCGGCGAGCTCGGGATGCGCCGCGATTAGCCGCTCGCGCAGCATTTCGGCCTGGCGCAAGGCAAGCTTGCTGCCGCGAGAACCGATGCGCAAAGCGGGGGATGTCATGGCGTGGTCATAGAATTTGCGCCGCGGCAAGGGAAGGGCCGTTGCTGGGCTGCGACACCGCGGCTACGCTTGCTAAATGCTTGTTTTGGGCATCGAAACCAGCTGCGACGAGACCGCCGCCGCCGTCGTCGGCGACACGCCGCCCTATATCCGCAGCAACATCGTCTTCTCGCAGCTTGCCGAGCATCGCCCCTATGGCGGCGTCGTGCCGGAGGTTGCGGCGCGCGCGCATCTGGCGCATCTCGATCCGGTGATCGAGCGCGCCCTCGCGGCGGCGGGCATCGGTTTCGGCGAGGTCGGCGCCATCGCGGCGACCGGCGGGCCCGGCCTCATCGGCGGCGTCATCGTCGGCGTGACCGAGGCCAAGGCGATCGCTTTCGCGCGCGGCGTGCCTTTCGTCGCGGTCAATCACCTCGAAGGCCACGCGCTCAGCGCCCGACTCGCGGCACCCGTCGAATTTCCCTACCTATTGCTGCTCGTCTCGGGCGGCCACTGTCAGCTGCAGATCGTCGAAGGCGTCGGCCGCTATCGCCGGCTCGGCACGACCATCGACGATGCCGCCGGCGAGGCGTTCGACAAAGGCGCCAAGCTCTTGGGCCTCGGCTATCCCGGCGGGCCGGCGATCGAGCGCGCGGCGCAATCGGGCGATGCGCGGCGTGCACCGCTGCCGCGGCCCATGCTTGGGCGCGAGGATTGCAACTTCTCTTTCTCCGGCCTCAAGACCGCGCTGCGGCTCGCGGTCGAGAAACGCGGCGGTCGATTATCGCAAGCCGATCGAGCCGATCTCGCCGCGAGCTTGCAGGAATCGATCGTCGCCAGCCTCGCGGATCGCACCGCCCAGGCAATCGCGCAATTCCTCGATCGTTATCCCGAAGGCAAGACGCTGGTCGTCGCCGGCGGGGTTGCCGCCAACAACGCGCTGCGTTCGCGGCTCGAGCAGCTTGCGGCAAAGTCCGGCCTCGGTTTCGTCGCACCGCCCGTCGCGCTGTGCACCGATAACGGCGCGATGATCGCCTGGGCGGGCATCGAGCGGCTGAAAGCGGGGCTTGTCGACGGTCTCGATTTCGCCCCGCGCCCGCGCTGGCCGCTCGATCCCGCGGCCGTCCCGGTGCGCGGCGCCGGCGTCAAGGCATGAGCGCGATGCAGCGTTTCGGCATCATCGGCGGCGGCGCCTGGGGAACGGCGCTTGCGCAAGTGCTGCGCCGCGCCGGCCGCGACGTATTGCTCTGGGCGCGCGAGGCCGAGGTCGTCGCGGCGATCAACGACAGCCACGCCAATCCGCTCTTTCTGCCGGGCATCGCGCTCGATCCGGCCATCCGCGCGACCGCCGATGTCGCCGACGCGGCGCGCTGCGATGCGCTGCTGTTGGTCGCACCGGCGCAGCATATCCGCGCGATGAGCACACAGATCGCGGCAAGCCTTCGGGCGCGCACGCCGGTGGTGATCTGCAGCAAGGGCATCGAGGAAGAGAGCGGCGCGCTCATGAGCGAGGTCGTCGCGGCCGCGCTGCCGCAAGCGGCGCTCGCGGTGCTGTCGGGCCCGACTTTCGCCAGCGAGGTCGCGCGCGGCTTGCCGACGGCAGTGACCTTGGCGATAAGCGACGACGCCCTCGGCCAGGCGCTCATCGCCGCGCTCGGCACGCGCGAATTCCGCCCCTATCTCAGCGACGATGTCGCCGGCGCCCAGATCGGCGGCGCGGTCAAGAACGTGCTCGCGATCGCTTGCGGCGTCGTGATGGGCCGCGGCTTCGGCGATAATGCGCGTGCCGCGCTGATCACGCGCGGCCTCGCCGAGATGGTGCGGCTCGCGGTCGCCAAGGGCGGCAAGGCCGAGACGCTGATGGGGCTCTCGGGGCTTGGCGATCTGACGCTCACCTGCTGCAGCGAGCAATCGCGCAATCACAGCCTCGGCCTTGCCTTGGGCCGCGGCGAAGGTCTCGATCATTACATCAGCGGCCGGCGGTCGATTGCCGAAGGCGTCAGCTCGGCGGCGGCAACCGCGGCGCTTGCGAAAAAGCTCGGCGTCGAAATGCCGATCGTCGCCGGTGTCGATGCTATTCTTCATCGCGGTGCGGCCATCGATCAGGTGATCGAGGCGCTGCTGACGCGCCCGTTCAAAGCCGAAGCGCCGCGCGGCTAAGCGGCGCGCAAAAGGGAGGTCCCATGAGCGATTTTCTGTCGCGGTCCATGGTCGGGCTGGCCTCGTTAATGGCGGAGGGCGAGATCAAGGCCCGCGCCCTGGCCGAAGAGGCGATCGCCAATCATGAGCGCTGCGGCGCGAAGCTGATGGCCTATTCGCAATGGGCGCCGGAGCACGCGCGGAAATGCGCCGATGCCGCCGACGCGGCTTTCGCCATCGGCGCCCGCGCCGGCGCGCTGCAGGGAATACCGACCTCGATCAAGGATCTTTTCGCGCATTCCGGCTTTCCGACCTTTGCCGGCTCGCCCAAGCGCCTGCCTGCGAAGTTCGAGCAGGACGGGCCGGTCATCGCGAAGCTGCGCCGCCAGCTCGCCATCGTCACCGGCAAGACGCATATGGTCGAATTCGCTTTCGGCGGCACCGGTCACAACGCGCATTATGGGAGCCCGCGCAATCCGTGGGATGCGAAAGAGCATCGCTCGCCTGGCGGCTCGTCGAGCGGCGCCGGCGTCAGCCTCTGCGAAGGCTCGGCGCTTTTGGCTTTCGGCAGCGACACGGCCGCCTCGGTGCGGCTGCCGGCGGCGTTTACCGGCAATGCGGGATTGAAATTCACCAAGGATCGCTGGTCCTCCGACGGCATCGTCACCTTGAGCCATTCCTTCGACACGCCCGGCATCCTGGCGCGGCGCATGGAAGACGCGGCGTTCAGCTTCGCGGCGCTCGATCCGTTGCTGGGCGACGGCTTCGATTTCTTGCGCCGCGCGCCGACGGGCGTTGCCGGCATGCGCATCGGTATCGGCGATTCATTTTTCTGGAACGGCTGCGAGAACGGCATTGCCGAAGCAGCGAAGCTCGCCATCGATCAGCTCGCCCGCGCGGGCGCGATCGTCAAGGAGGTCTCGTTCCCCGAAGCGCAGGAAGCCTATGCCGTCTTCTGCGAGGGCGGCGTTTCGGCGATCGAGCTGCGCGCCTTCCTCGAGCACGAGCTGCCGGATTGGATCGCGACCATCGATCCCGTCAATCGCCCGCCGGTCGAGGCGGCGGCCAAGGTGCCGGCGCGCGATTACCTGCTGCGGCTGTGGCGATTGAAGAGCGCGGCGAAAGCCGCCCGCGCCCGCTTCGACGACGTCGATGTCATCGCGACGCCGACGGTGCAGGTGACGCCGCCGGTGATGACGCCGCCGACGCCCGAGACGTTCTGGAAGCAGAATCGCGACATCGTGCACAACCTCGTGCCGGTGAATTTCCTGACGCTGTGCGCCGCGACCTTGCCCGTGGGCTTGGATCGCCTCGGCATGCCGGTCGGGCTGCAACTCATCGCCAAAGGCGGCGACGACGAGCGTATGGTCGCGATCGCCTGCGCTGCCGAGCGCGAGCTCGGCACGCCGCATGAGCGGCTCGGCACGCCGCCGATGTGCCAATGAGCGAACTCCGCTATCTCACCGGCTTCGGCAACGAATTCGCGACCGAGGCGGTCGCGGGCGCGCTGCCGCAAGGGCAGAATTCGCCGAAGCAACCGCCGCTCGGCCTTTACGCCGAGCAATTGAGCGGAACGCCGTTCACCGCGCCGCGCGCCGCCAACCGCCGCTCCTGGCTCTATCGCATCCGGCCCTCGGCGATGCATGGCGCCTTCAAGCGCATCGACGACGGCATGATCAGCAGCGCGCCTTTCGTTGAGGCCGAGGCGTCGCCGAACCGGCTGCGCTGGGATCCGTTGCCGCTGCCGACCGCGCCGACCGATTTCGTTTCGGGTCTCGTCACCATCTGCGGCAATGCCGGCATGGCGGTGCATCAGTATCTCGCCAACCGCTCGATGGCGGCCGACAAGGTCTTCGCCGATGCCGATGGCGAGTTGCTGCTGGTGCCGCAGGAAGGCGGCATCCGCCTCGCCACCGAGCTGGGCATTCTCGAAGCTTCGCCGGGGCAGATCGCCGTCATCCCGCGCGGCGTTCGTTTCCGCGTCAAAGTTTTGGGCGCCACGGCGCGCGGCTATGTCTGCGAGAACACCGGCGCACTGTTGCGCTTGCCCGAGCTCGGGCCGATTGGCGCCAACGGCCTCGCCAATACGCGCGACTTCGAGACGCCGGTCGCGGCATTCGAGGAACATGACGGCAAGGTCGAGCTCGTTCAGAAATTCGCCGGCCATCTCTGGGCGACGGTGCTCGATCATTCGCCGCTCGATGTCGTCGCCTGGCACGGCGATTACGCGCCTTATCGCTACGACCTCGGGCGCTTCAACACGATCAACACGGTGAGCTTCGATCACATCGATCCGTCGATCTTTACCGTGCTCACCTCGCCTTCCGAAATCGGCGGCACCGCGAACGTCGATTTCGTCATTTTCCCGCCGCGCTGGAGCGTCGCCGAGCACAGCTTCCGACCGCCCTGGTTCCATCGCAACGTGATGAACGAATATATGGGCCTCATCCGCGGCGCTTATGAAGCAAAGCCCTCGGGCTTCGTGCCGGGCGGCGCGAGCCTCCACAACAGCTTCTCGGCGCATGGCCCCGATCGCGAAAGCTGGCAAGCAGCGTCGGCCGCGAGCGAGGCGCCGCAACGCCTCGACAGCCTCGCTTTCATGTTCGAGACGCGCGCCGTGCTGGCGCCGACGCGCTTCGCGCTCGAGACGCCGGCGCTGCAGAAGGATTACGACTCCGTCTGGGCCGGCTTCGAGAAGAAGTTTAGGCGACCTTCCTGAGCCCCAGCATCTGCCGCGCTTCGGCGGGCGTCGCGAGCTCTTCGCCCATCACCTCGATGATGTCGACCGCCTTCTCGACGAGCGCGGCGTTGGACGGCGCGAGCTTGCCGCGCGAGAGATAGAGATTGTCCTCGAGGCCGACGCGGACATGCCCGCCATAGAGCATCGCCTGCGCCACCATCGGGAACTGCGTCGCGCCGCAGCCGAAGGTGAACCAGGTACAGTCCTTCTCGGGCAGCATGTCCTTCATGAATTTCATCGCATCGGGCGTCGCCGGCGTGCCCCAGGTGACGCCGAGGCAGATCTGGAAAAGACTCGGCGATTTGAAATGCCCGGTCTGCAGCATCTTCTTGGCAAGGGCGATGTGGCCGGGCTCGAAGACTTCGATCTCGGGCGTCACGCCGGCGTCGCGGATGGCGATCGCGATCTCTTCGATCTGCGGCACGGTGTTGACGAAGACGTAATTGCCCATGTTGATCGAACCCATGTCGATCGAGCAGATCTCGGGCTTCAGCTCGACGATATGCGCGACGCGCTCGGCGGGCGAGCGCATGGTCGAGCGGGGATCGGGCACCAACGGGTCGTTGCTGCCGGGCACGAAGCGCGCGCCGGCGCCGGTCGTCAGGTTGATGACGACGTCAGTGCCGCTGTCGCGGATGCGATCCACCACCTCTTTGTAATGCGCCAGCTCCATCGACGGGCCGGTGGTCTTCGGATCGCGGACATGGATATGAACGATGGCGGCGCCGGCCTTGGCGGCCTCGATCCCCGATTCGGCGATCTGCTTCGGCGTCACCGGCACGGCGGGGTTCTTCGACGGCGTGTCGGCGGCGCCGGTCAGCGCG
>DATGLO010000048.1:0-9686 GCA_035294105.1 Allostellaceae bacterium | reverse complement strand
CGGCCACGCCGCCTTCTACGGCATGGGCGCCTACACCGCGGGTTATCTCGCGGCGCACGGGCTCGGCGCGCCGGTCGTCGGCCTCGTCGCCGCGATGGCGGTGGCGGGCATCGTCGGCTTTCTCTCCGGGCTGGTGATCCTCAGGACTCAGGGCCTGTCGATCCTGATGCTGACGCTCGTCGTCTGCGTGATGCTGCAAGAAGCGGCGAACAAGCTCACCTCGATCACCGGCGGCGCCGACGGCCTGCAGGGCATGGAGGTCCAGCCCGTGCTCGGGCTTTTCAATTTCGATCTCTACGGCCAGACGGCTTATTGGTATGCCTTCGTCGTGCTGCTGCTCGGCTGGGCGGTGGCGCGCGTCATCGTCCATTCTCCTTTCGGCCGGTCGCTCACCGGCATCCGCGAGAATGTCGCGCGCATGCATGCGATCGGCACGCCGGTGTTCTTTCGCCTCGTGACGATCTACACGATCTCGGCGATGATGGCGGGGGCGGCGGGGGCGCTGATCGCCGAGACCACGCAGCTCGTCGCGCTCAACGCTTTGAGCATCGATCTCTCGGGCTTGATCCTCGTGATGGTGATCTTCGGCGGGGTGGGGCGGCTTTATGGCGCTTTCGTCGGCGTGCCGCTCTACATGATCGCTCAAGATCGATTCTCCGAGATCGACCCCACCTACTGGTATTTCTGGATCGGCCTGCTGCTCGTGCTGATCGTGATGTTCGCGCGCGGCGGCGTGTTGGGATTGGGCGAGGCGCTGCTGCGCCGTTTGCTGCGCGGGAGGCGCCGTTGAGCGCGCTCGCCCTCGAAACCCGGGCGCTGAGCAAGAATTTCGGCGCGCTCACCGTCGCCAACGCGATCGATTTCCGCCTTGCGGTCGGCGCGCGCCACGCGCTGATCGGCCCCAACGGCGCGGGCAAGACGAGCTTCGTCAATCTCGTCACCGGCGCGCTGACGCCGTCTTCGGGGCATGTGCTGCTGGGCGGGCACGACGTGACCCATCTGTCGCAGGCGCATCGCGTGAAGCGCGGCCTCGCGCGCACGTTCCAGATCAACCAGCTCTTCCGCGGCCTCACCGTGCTCGAGAACGTGACGCTTGCCGTCAGCGAGCGCGACGGAGTCGCCGGCGATTTCCTGCGCCCGGCCGGCAAGCGCCGCGCGGTAATCGAGGAAGCCTATGCGTTGCTCGAGCGGCTTGGCATTGCCGACGAGGCGTTGCGGCCCGTGCGCGAGCTCGCTTACGGGCGCCAGCGCCTGGTCGAAATCGCGGTCGCGCTCGGCCTCGATCCCAAGGTATTGCTGCTCGACGAGCCCGCGGCCGGCGTGCCCTCGGGCGAGGCGGGCACGATCATCGAGGTGATCGAGCGGCTGGGCAGCGAGATCGCGCTTCTGATCATCGAGCACGACATGGACCTCGTCTTCCGCCTTGCGCGGCGCATCAGCGTGCTGGTCCAAGGCGCGATCCTCGTCGAAGGCACGCCGCAAGAGATCGCCGCCGATCCCCGGGTCCGCGAAGTCTATCTTGGCGAGCACGTTCACTCGTGAAGCGCGATCATGACCAGCCATAAAGGCCTACATATCGAGACTCTGCGCGCCGGCTACGGCGAAACCGTCGTGCTCGACGGGATCGCGCTCGACCTGCCGCCCGGCGGCACCTTGGCCGTGTTGGGCCGCAACGGCGTCGGTAAGACGACGCTTCTCGCCACCGTGATGGGACACACGACGCAGCATGGCGGGACGATCGAGTTCGGCGGCGAGAACCTCAACCGCATGGCGCCGTACCGCCGCGCGCGGCTCGGGATCGGCTTCGTGCCGCAAGAGCGCGAAATCTTCCGCTCTCTGAGCGTCGAGGAAAATCTGGAGGTCGCGGCGCGTTCCGGGACGGATGGCCGCGGTCGCTGGACGCTCGAGCGGGTCTACGATTTCTTCCCCTCGCTGGCCAATCGCCGGCGCAATCGCGGCAACGCATTGTCGGGCGGCGAGCAGCAGATGCTCAGCATCGGCCGCGCGTTGATGGGCAATCCGTCCTTGCTGCTGATGGACGAGCCGCTCGAGGGCCTGGCGCCGGTGATCGTCGACGCGGTGCTGGCGGGGCTCGAGCGTCTCAAGCGCGAAGACGATCTGGCGCTGCTGCTCGTCGAGCAACACACGCGGATCGCGCTCGACTTCGCGGAACGCGCGTTGGTCCTCGATCGTGGGCGTATCATCCACCAGGGCGCGAGCGCCGCGCTGGCGCAGGACCGGGAGATGCTCGCGGGGCTTGTCGGGATCGCCGAGCGCGCGGTTCGGCCTTGAAAACCGGCCGCAACCTTCTACGAGAGCGCGTCATCGAGCGGACGCTTCGACGTTTGCTGTATCGCCAAGAGGATCGCCAAGCCGATGCCCGGTAGGGGCCAATCCGATGAGCAGTGAACCTCGATCACGGCAAGAATTGGCGGAACTATTCGACCAAGCCATGGCGTCGTACAGGCAGGGAAACCTGGCGCATGCGCGCTCGGTGTTAGAGAGCCTGTTATCGATAGAACCCGATCATTTCGATGCGCTTCATCTTCTCGGCGTTATCGCCTTCCAAACGAGAAATCCCGCACGCGCGGTCGATCTGATCGACCGAGCGCTGAAAATCGCGCCCGACAGCGCCGCCGCTTACAACAACCGGGGCAGTCCACTCAAAGAACTGGGGCGTTACGACGAGGCTTTGGCCAGCTACGACCGGGCGATTGCGCTCAAGCCAGACTACGCGATCGCCCATTTCAACCGCGGGAATACGCTCAAGGATCTGCAGCGGTTCGAGGAAGCGCTCGCCAGCTACGATCGCGCGATCGCGATCGTACCCGGTTATGCGGACGCGCATTATAACCGTGCCAACGTTCTGAGCCGCCTCAAACGCTTCGAAGAAGCCGTCGGCAGCTACGCGAAGGCGATCGCGATCAAGCCCGACCACCCGGACGCCCATAACAACAGAGGCAGTGCGCTGCGCGAGCTCAAACGCTATCCCGAAGCCCTCGCCAGCCACGAGGAAGCGATTGCGCGGAATCCTGATTTTAGCGAAGCCTGGCTTGGCCGCGGCACCGTCTTATGCGATCTTCGCCGTTACGACGACGCGCTCGCGAGTTACGACAGAGCCATCGCGATCAAGCCCGAGCTTGCCGGCGCCTGGCATGGGCGCGGAAACGTTCTTTACGATCTTGGTCGTTACGACGACGCTCTTGCCAGCTTAGATCGGGCGACCGCGATCGACCCCGAGCTTGCCGCAGCCTGGCTCGCGCGCGGCGACGTGCTCTGCGAGCTATGGCGTTGCGACGAGGCGCTGGCGTCCTTCGATCGGGCCATCGCGCTCGATCCCGATTTCGCCGAGGCCTGGATCGGGCGAGGCAACGCATTCAACAATCTCAAGCGCTTCGAGGAAGCGATCGCCGCCTATGACAAGGCGATGGCCCTAAAGCCCGATTCGAAAGGCCTCGAAGGGATGCGGCTCTTCGCGAAGGCGATGTCCTGCAACTGGGAAAAATGGTCCAGCGAGACGGCTCATTTGCGTCAATCCATCATGGACGGAAAGCCGAATTCGGCGCCACTCACATTTCTCGCGTTCTCGGAAGCGCCTGCGGAAGAGCTTTCATGCGCGCGTTCTTGGGGTTCCGTTAGCGTGCGAACCGTCGATCGCGTGCCATCGGCGCATCGCGCTTCCAGCCATTCGCGGATACGCTTGGGCTATCTTTCAGCGGATTTCCGCAATCATCCCGCCGCTCAGTCTCTCAGCAACATCGTGGCGTTGCACGACCGCTCGCGTTTCGCGGTGATGGGTCTATCGATGGGGCCGCGAGACAAAAGCGAAATCGCCGAGCGCGTGATCGATGCGCTCGATTCGTTTTACGACCTTGCGACCAAGAATGACGCCGAAGCGGCGGCTTTTATCCAGGAGCTGGAGATCGATATCCTCGTGCTGAACTCGGTATGGACTGCGTTTTCGAGGCACAACATTCTCGCTTATAGGCCGGCGCCTATTCAGGTGAACTTCTCGGGTTACACGAGCGGACTTGATTTCCTCGACTATATCGCGGCCGATCCGCGCGCAATTTTGCCGAACGAGCGGCAGTTTTATTCCGAACGCGTCGCTTATGTGCGCGGCTTCGCGAACGATACTACCCAACGAATATCCGACGTTCGGCCCAAGCGAGCCGATCACGGATTGCCCGAGGATGCTTTCGTGTTCGCGTGCTTCGCCGCGTGTTACAAAATCAATCCGCGCATTTTCGATCGCTGGATGAATATTTTGCGGCGCGTCGATGGCTCTGTCTTATGGCTTATGCGCGACGCGGCAGGAGTGGATAATCTCCGAAAGGAAGCCGCCGCTCGCAACGTCGATCCGTCGCGGCTGATCTTCGCGTCGCGCGTGCCCTCGACCGGCGATCATCTGGCGCGCATCGCCCTCGCGGATCTTTTTCTGGATACGGCGCCTTATGGCGGTCAGACGACGGCACGAGACGCTTTATATGCGGGATTGCCGGTATTGACGCGAACCGGCAAGACTTTCGTCGGACGGAGCGGCGCTATTGAAGTAGAGGACGCGGGCCTACCGGAACTCGTTACTTCTTCCTACGAAGAATATGAGAATCTCGCCGTCGCAATCGCGAACGATCCCGAGCGGCTGCAAAAAATCCGCACGAAGCTCCGGAAGAGTAAATCGACCGCGAGATTGTTCGATTCGGCAAGCTACGTTCGCGATTTGGAAGCGGTTTACGAGGCAATGTATCGGCGTCATCAAGCCGGCTTGCCGCCGGATCATATCGAAATCGCCGATTAAAAATCGCCAAGAAGCGGCGGTGCCAGGGGCCTTCACGCGAAGAGGGCCGTGCGCGTCGGGTGAAAAAGAAAAGCCCGCCAGCCTTGCGGCCGGCGGGCTGCAGAGGAAAAGACTCGAGCTTACCAGTAGAAGTTGAAGCCGAGTCGTTGCATCCAGGCGGCGGTGCCGGTTCCCGACGCCTGCGTCTGGCGATCGTAGTAATCGAGCTCGAGGCCGATATCGACCTGGCCCGGCACCGGGCTGTAGGTCACCGACCACGCGGCCTCGATATGCCGCTTGTCGATATTGGACAACTGGGCGGCGGTCAGACCGCCGGAGACGCAGGTCCCGACTAAGCCGGCCGTGGTGGTCGTCGACGAACCGGTGGCGCAGTTCCCCAGACCCGAGGCCGCCGAGGGCCTGTTCTGGAAGCCGATGCCGAACTCGCCGGTTGTCCGCCAATTCGGGTTGAACCGGTGGATGTAGCTCGTATTCAGCGCCAGTTCGTTGAACGAGCTGACCTGGCCGGTCTGGCCGTTGATGAACATGTCGGTACTGGCCCCGCCCGGTCCCAGATCCGACAGGTAGGTCGAGAGGCCGTGCGAGTAGTTGATCAGGCCGCGCCACTGATCCTGGCCCCAGGTGTTGAGCATCACGCCGCCCTCGACCGCCCAATGCCATTGCGTGACATCGTTCGAGAAGTTGGACGGCGAGGTGCCGTTGTTGAACAACTGCGTGGCGTTGGTGCCGCGGAGCTCCGAGCGGCCGACGCCGACACGGCCCATCACATGGCCCCAGGGCTGATCCCAGGCGATACCGGTATTGAAGCTCGGCAGGTTGACGATACCGCCATCGCTCGATCCGCCGACATCGAGGTTGTCGGAGCCGTCGGTCGCGATCGACGCCGGCGCCAGCGTCAAATTGCCGATACAGGTCGTCGAGGTCGTGTTCTGGCAGTAGGCGGCGCCGGTGTTCATCGACTCGACCGAGGCCGAGAGGGTGATCCCGTTACCCGCAAGGTAGGTGTAGCGGATCTGCGGGCGGCGGATGTTCACCGTCTGCAGCGGACCGATCTGCGACTGATCGCCGATATCCGGATTGATCATCAGCGGATCGGACCAGGCCGAATTGTATTGGCCGATCAGCCACGGCCCCAAGGTGCCGTACGCCCATTGGATACGCGGCGTCTCGTTGTTGCCGGCGCCCGCCGAGGGCTTGGTCGAGGTGATCGCCGTGCCCGCGCCGATATAGTTGCTCTGGCTCGCCATCAAGCTGAAATCGACCAGCATGACGGTCTTCACTTCGCCGAGATCGGTCGGGGTGCGCGTCTCGATGGCGAAGTTCGTGCCCTTCACCGTGTTGCGCAAGCCGCCATGGATGGAGCGGTCGAGTTGCGTGACGCTCGTGCCGCCCGCGGCGCCCGGACCTTCAAGCGCCAGAGCATTGATCTGGAACGGTGTCGCGCCGCCGCCGGAGGGGCTGGTGTCATTAAGATGCTGGCTGCCGATGTTGTCCCACACGGCCATCGATATCTTGCCGTAGAGGCTCAGCGAGGTGTTGGTGCCCGGGATCAGGAAGGATTGCGGGAAAGAGCCCGCCCCTGGTCCAGTCGGCGCGACCGGCGGCGATGCCGGCTGGCCGCTGCCGATTTGAGCCTGGGCGCTGCCCAGACCCGCGAGCAATGCGACGGTCGCCGTCAGGCTTCCCAGCGCAATCGCTCCCTTCACAGTTCGTGTCTTCATTGATCAAAACCCCCAGTGATATGTCCGCGGATGCGAAAAGGAGTTGCTCTTCGCTCAGTGGAGCCTCGCCTGAGGACACGGGGCGCAGCAAGTATTATCTATAATCACTGCTTAATTCGGCGCCGGCTGTGTCACGGCTGCAACAGTATTTAGTATAGGAAATACTGAATAAGAGTTGGTGAGAATGAATGATTATTCATGCAAAACTGTTTGCATGAGCATCTCTTTTAGTTATCTAAGGTCAATAAACGCGAGCCGACGACCGGCGTCGTCGGCTGCATTCCGTGGATTCTTGTCGCTAGAGACGCTTCGGTAGAGACGCTTACCGCGATCCGCCGCCGATGTCGCCGCCGCCCATGACGGCGGTGCCCCAGCCCGGCAGCGGAAAACCCTGCGGGCCCCGGACCTCGTCGGTCCAATCGTAGCTCCCGCTGTGAATAACCGGCCGCGAGGCGGGAAATCCCTCGCAGCCAAGCAAGGCGCAACTAACAAGCGCCACTAACCCCAGTCGGAACACCATTGCATTTGCCTTTGCTCTACTTGCGCGAGCCTAGCGCGCCGGCGCCATTTCAGAGAATCAACTCGCTGTGCGCGGGAGGCGTTGCGCCGGCTGGGATGCTAAAAGCACCCAAGATCGAAGCAGTCGGAGTCGCCAATGCTGAGCCACATTCCCGGCGTGCTGAAACCCGACCAGGTCGCCGAATGCCGTAAACTGATCGACGCCGCGAATTGGGTCGACGGGCGGGCCACCGCGGGCTTCATGGCCGAGCGGGTGAAGAACAATCAGGAAGTCGCCCAGGGCCATCCCGCGGCGCGCCAGGCCGGCGAGCTCATTCTTTCGGCGCTCGCCGCCAACCCGCTCTTCATCGCTGTCGCTTTGCCGCTCCGCATCTGTCCGCCTTTCTTCAACCGCTATCAGGGCGGCGAGACCTACGGCACACATAACGACAGCGCGCTGATCAACGTGCCCGGGGCACCGGCGCCGATTCGCGGCGATCTATCGGCGACCCTCTTTCTGACGCCGCCCGAATCCTATGACGGCGGCGAGCTCATTGTCGAAGACACCTACGGCGTTCATCGCGTCAAGCTTCCGCCGGGCGACTTGATCCTCTACCCGGCAGCGAGCCTGCATCGCGTCGCGCCTGTGACGCGCGGCGCGCGCGTGTCGTCGTTCTTCTGGATTCAAAGCATGGTGCGCGACGACGACAAGCGGGCGTTGCTGCTAGCGATCGACCGCGCGCGCAGCGAACTCAACCGCGCGCTGCCCGACCATCCCGCGGTCGTGCAGGTTCTGAACGTCTATCACAACCTGCTGCGGATGTGGGCCGAGACCTGAACTGCCGCGGCCGCGATCAGTGCGGTTGGGCGCACCAATCGCGCCACATCTCGCGCAGCGCGGCCTCGAATTGGCGCGCGAAGCGCTGCGGGTCGCAAAGAGGCGATTGCCGCATGCGTTCGCGCAAGCCCCGGCGGAGCTGCTCCAGGCGCGGCAGATCGTTCGCCAAGCCGACGGCCAATGCGACGTAACCGTCGACATCGGCGGCTGCGAGCTCGCTCAGACCGACGCGGCTCAGCAAGTCGAATCCGACGCGCGCGGCATGCCGGTCGCCGATCATCGTGATCACCGGCACGCCCATCCAGAGCGCTTCGCAGCTTGTGGTCGTACCGTTGTAAGCCAGCGGGTCGAGGGCGATATCGATCTCGCCATAGGCGCCGAAATGGCCGCCGAGTTCCGCGACTTGCGACCTGAGTTCGACCCGGGCGATATCGATCCCGAGCGCCGTGAACTGGTCGATAAACGAAGCGCGCGTGACGGGGTCGGCAAGATAAGCTGCTTTGAGCACCAGGCGGGCAGAGGGCAGCGCGGTGAGAACTGCAGCCCAACAGCGCACCGTCCGGGGTGTGACTTTCATGACATTGTTGAACGAGCCGAAAGTGATCGCGCCGCGAGTCAGTGCCGGAAGCGGCGCCACCGGCGGGCTCTCCGGCCGCGGCTGATAGCACAAGAACCCGTCCGGCAAACGGATGAGCCTTTCGACATATTGCGATTCATAGCCGGGCGGATCGGCGAGCGCGTCGGTGATGCGCCAATCGATTGCCGGCAGCCCCGTGGTCGCGGGATAGCCGAGCCAGGTCGCCGTCACCGGCGTCGCGCGCACGGCTAAGGCGAAAAGCCGCGTGCCCGCGGTCTGGCCCGCCAGATCGATCGCGATATCGATTTCGTCGTCGCGGAGCTGCGCGCGCAAATTGGCGTCGCTTTCAAGGACGCTGGCAAATCGCCAAATCCCGCCCAATTGCTGGAGCACGGGTGTGTAGTGATCGGTGCGCTCGTGCTCGGTGTAGCAATAGACCTCGATCGCCGAGCGGTCGTGATGCGCGAGCAACGGCCGCAAAAACTGCGCAACCGGATGATCGCGAAAATCGCCCGAGAGGAAAGCGATGCGAAGCCGGCGATCGGGGTCGCGGCTGTTCGTAAAGGGCTTAGCCTCGGCTGCGGCTTCGGGAGCGAGCTCGGCCATGAAGCTTTCGCCCCAGGCGCGGTGCCGGCGGTATATCTCCTCGGGAGTCGGCTCGTCCTCGTAAAGCTGGTGCATCAGATCGCAGGTTACGAGGTTGACCCGCGAAATCTTATCGTTGGGGTTGATGCGTATCGCCGTCTCGAAGGCATCCTGTTCCTCGTCCCAACGCCGTAACGCGTAGAGCGCAACGCCCAGCTCGCAATAAGCGTGCCCGTTCTTCGGATCGATCGCGATCGCGCGACGAAACGCCTGTTCCGCTTCGCTGACGATGCCGTGAGCCATAAGACATCGCCCGAACGTGACCAGCGTTTCGACATCGAAGGGATCGATCTCGAGCGTTTCGCGCAGCACGCCCATCGCTTCGCGATGCTGCAGTTTGTGCAGTTTCGCGCCAAGCGCTCGGCGGTATTGCATCGCCAGGCGCTTCAATTGCGCGGCGTGCTCGGGCTTTTCCGCCTTTTCCATCGCCGCGAGCGCGGTATCGGCGGCGCTGCGATAGGCCATGAACAATTCCGGCCGCAGCTCGATCGCCTTCGCGAAGCACGGCATGGCCTTGCCCGTATCGCCGAGATGGCGATAGGACTCGCCAAGGTTGTGATAGATATCGGCGTTGTCGGGATCGCGCTCGAGCGCCTTCAGGAAATAATC
>DATGLO010000047.1:0-2427 GCA_035294105.1 Allostellaceae bacterium | reverse complement strand
CGCCATGGTGGGCATGGGCGCGATGGTCGGCGGCTCGACCGGCGCGGTGATGACGGCGGTCGCCATGATCTTCGAGATGACGCGCCAATATGAGATCGTCATGCCGATGATCGTCGCCGTCGCGCTGAGCGTCGGCGTCCGCCGCCTCCTTTCGCCCGAAAGCATCTACACTCTGAAGCTCTTCCGCCGCGGCCACGTCATTCCCAAGGCGCTGCATGCGAATATGTTCCTCGTACGCCAGGCGCGCGAAGTCATGGACCCGGACGTCGTATCGGCGCCGGCCGAGATGACCTTCGACGAATTTCTCTCGCGGCCCGACCATGCCGGACGCATCCGCTATGCCGCGATCAGCGACAACAATCGCATTCTCGGAGTTCTGCGCGTCAACACGGCGCTGCGACAAGCCTCGCAGCCGTCAGTCACGCTGCGCGATGTCGCCAGCCGCGAATTCACGATCGTACGCGAGGACGACATTGTCTTCGATGTCATGCGGCGGATCTGGAATCGCAAGGCGGTGATGGCGCTCGTCGTGCGCGGCCGCGGCGTGCCCCGGCCGGATGACATCGCCGGCGTCATCACCAAGGAACACGTCGCCGATTCGGTCGCAGCAAGCATCCGAATGTATCCGACCGCGAGCTGATTGCCTGTTCCGAGCGCAACAGGGCTCCAGTCGCATCTTTTGGATCGAGTCAACCGGACCGCCGGTGTTCGATTGATTGGAATTGATGTACCAATAATTGCCGAGGAAGTCGTAATAGCCGGTCGTCGCGTCGATAATATTTCGAGCGCCAACAAAATAATCATATGAGAATAGTCAGCCGAAGAATGAACAATAAGATTTTTGGCAGCAATTAGACGATTCCCATGCGGCCTTTTGGTCAGTCGATCCGGAACAAAACAAACTATCGCCCGATCAAATCCTCGCTATGAACATAATGTGACAGTCAAAGCTCGCCCGTCTGTAACAACACAGAGGGCGTAAAATTGAAACCAGTCATGATTGCTGCATTCGCCGCGGCGCTCGTTGCTCCATGGGCGGGCGCAGCCCATGCCGGCACTTATGCTAATAGCGGTCTATACGGAGGTAGTCTGATCAAGGCTTCGTGGTATTCCTCAGGCTATCGGACAGCTTCTGGAGAACATTTCAATCCGAATGGATTAACGGCCGCGCATCGCAGCCTTCCCTTCGGGACGCGGCTTGCGGTCACCAATCCGGCGAACGGCCGCACGGTGATCGTGCGGATCAACGATCGCGGCCCGTTCGTGCGGGGCGTCGGGCTCGATCTTTCGCGCGGCGCCGCCTTCGCGCTCGGCATGCGCGGCACCGGCGTCGTTCGCATCGCGCGCGCCGGCGGCGAATCCTATGCGGGCTCCGAAAGCGGCGCTGCGAGCTGGCAGGCCGAGTATCGGCAATCCGGCAGGAGCATCAGGCGCCGCGCCTGGCATGCCGCGCAGAACGAGCCGCGTCATTCGTGGAAGTCCGAGAGCGGCTCGCGCAACGTAGCCGAGCGCTTCTGGGGCTCGCCCTTCGAACAGGCGGCCAACTAAACCCGCCTCTCAAGAAATCCCGGCGGCCAGGCCCTGCCTGGCCGCTTTTTTGCGCCGTCGCGGCCGAGTGCCCGATGCTACATAATGGCGCGAGCATGGGAAGCATGGCGTGACGCGCGGCCTCATCATCTCAGCCCCCCAATCGGGCGCCGGCAAGACCACTGTGACACTCGGCCTTCTCGCCGCGCTCGCGGGGCGCGGGGTCAAAGTGCGCGCCGCCAAATCCGGCCCCGACTATATCGATCCCGCCTTCCACGCCGCCGCGACCGGATCGCCAAGCGGCAATCTCGACACCTGGGCCATGCCGCCCGCCTACCTCGAGGCGCTCGTCGCGCATGCCGCGAAGAAAGCGGACGTTCTCGTGATCGAAGGCGCCATGGGTCTTTTCGACGGCGCGCCGATCGAAGCACGCAGCGGCGCCGTTGCCGATCTTGCCGCGCGGTTTGCCCTCCCGGTGGTGCTTGTTCTCGATGTCTTCGCTCAGGCGCAATCGGCGGCGGCGGTCGCCCGCGGATTTGCGGCGCATGATCCCAAGGTGCGGATTGCCGGCGTCATTCTCAATCGCGTGGCGGGCGAGGGCCATCGCGCGATGATCGCCAATGCCTTCGAGGTGTGCGGCATCAGGATTTTAGGCTCGCTGCCCTATGCCGCGAAGATCGAATTGCCGGAGCGCCACTTGGGGCTCGTGCAGGCGAACGAACATGGCGATCTCGGCGCCCGGCTCGCCGCGCTCGCCGATCTCGCCGAGCGCCATCTCGATCTCGATGCAATTCTCGCAAGCGCCGCGCCTCTGCCCGCGCTCGAGCCGAACGACGTGCACGCGCCTGCCCCGCCCGGCCAGCGCATCGCAATCGCAACCGACCAAGCTTTCAGTTTCAT
>DATGLO010000046.1:0-2001 GCA_035294105.1 Allostellaceae bacterium | reverse complement strand
CAGAACGGCCTGACGGGATGGGGCTATGCCGACGTGCTGCCCTATTTCAAGCGCTCGGAAAACAGTTGGCGTGGCGCAGACGCATTTCATGGCAGCGGCGGTCCGCTGAGCACATCGCCCGCGAACGGCCGCAGCACGCTGCATTCGCTTTTTGTCGAGGCCGCGGCAAAGCAGGGCTATCCCGCGAGTGCCGATTACAACGGCGCCGAGCCGGAAGGCGTCGCCTGGCCCGAATTCACGATCGCGCGAGGCCGGCGCAATTCGACCGCGCGCGCTTTCCTGCGCCCCGCGCGCAAGCGCCCCAATCTGACCGTGGAGACGAACGCGTTGGCGCATCACGTCGTTGTGAAGAGCGGGCGCGCCGCCGCGGTCGAATACGGGCGCGCCGGCCAATTGCTCACCGCCGAGGCCGATCGCGAGATCATCCTCTCGGGCGGCACCTATAATTCGCCGCAACTGCTGCTGCTCTCGGGCATCGGCCCGGCCGACGAGTTGAAGGCGCTGGGCATCGCGGCGCTGGTCGATCGCCCCAATGTCGGACGAAACCTGCACGATCACGTCAACGCGGTCATCACCTTCGACATCAACCGGCCGCTATCGCTCGTCGGCGGTTTGCGCTGGGATCGGCTCGCCGGCTCCGTGCTGCGCTGGGCCGTCTCGGGCGCGGGCAATGCGGGCAGCATGCCGCTGCAATGCGTCTGCTTTTTGCGCACCCGCGCCGAGAGCGAGCGGCCGGATATAGAGCTGCTCGTGAGCCCCATCGCGCCCGATGCGACGACCTGGTTTCCCGGTATCCGTGCGCCGATCAATCACCGTTTTTCCAGCCGCGTCGCCGTGCTTCATCCGCGCAGCCGCGGCAGCGTAAGGTTGCGCTCGCCCGATCCGGTCGAGAAGCCCTGCATTCACTGGAACCTGCTCGACGATCCTTACGATCTCGACACCTTGCGTGGCGGTCTCAAAGCCGTGCGCGCGATCTTTGCCGAGGAGCCGCTCAAGAGCGTCGTTGCGGGCGAAGCGAGTCCGGGTGCGCGCTACGAATCTGACGCCGCGCTCGACGAATGGATCCGCGGCAATTGCCAGACCGCCAGTCACCCCGCCGGCACCTGCCGCATGGGCAGCGATGCGGACGCGGTGGTGGATGAGGAGTTGCGCGTCAAGGGCGTCGAAGGGCTGCGCGTCGCCGATTGCTCGGTGATGCCCGACGTTGTCGGCGCCAATACCAACGCGCCGACAATCATGATCGCGGAGAAAGCCGCCGCGGCGATCCTTGCGTCGCGCTGAGCCGTTAGTCGAAGTCGACCGGCTTCAGCTCGATCGGCGTTCCGTGCGGCGTGCGCCGCGCGGCATGGCCCCAGGCGTCGCTGTAGCGATGCAGCGTCGCCCGATCGCTTAGCCCTTTTTCGGCGACGATGCGCTCGAGCGCGGCGAGCCAGTGCCGATAATACGTATCGCCGGTATCGGGATCGCCCGCGGCTTGCGCGCGCTTGATTTCGGCGCCGAGGGTTTCCGCCCATTCGCTCGCCGTGAAGATGCCGCGCTCGCGCAAGGCGACCGCCATCGCGAAAGCCTGCGCTTCCCAGGGCTCGCGAAAGACGGGGCCTTCGCTGTTCTTGGGCAGGCTCGGTACGGCCGCCGCGATCTCGGCGATCGACGCGCTTTTCGCCGCCATCACGCCGGCTCCAAGTAGGGCTCGAAGGCCTCGATCGAGACGGTGAGTCCAGGCGCGGCGTCCGGCCCCCACAGCTCCTTGCCGTCGAAGACGACTGTGTAGAGCCATTGCGGATCGTCGCCTTTGCCGAGCACCACCGAATCCGGATAGACGTGACAGCCGCGGACCGCCTCGATCACGCCGACGCGGTCGCGTGCATACCGCGGCAGCCGCGTATGCGTCGTCGGGTTGATGTTCTTGGTGCGCACTTTCGCGCCCGGCTTGAATTTCGCCGGTCCCTGTTCGGGCCGGTAGTAGGAGCCGCGTGTCAGGCTCTTATCGACGGCATCGCT
>DATGLO010000045.1:0-4736 GCA_035294105.1 Allostellaceae bacterium | reverse complement strand
CCGAGCTTGATGACGAGGATGCGTTGCCGTGCCGACACGTCGAGAACGGGCGGCGTCAGGCGGCGGTCGCCGTTGCCGTCTGCGGCAGCAGCTCGTCATAGACGGCAAGCGTCCGCGCAGCCATCAACGCGCTGGTGAAATGCGCGCGGACATGCGCGATCTCGCGCCGGCTCATCGCGAGCCGCGCGCTCTCGTCGCAATCGAGCGCCTGCGCCAGCGCCGCGGCAAGAGCCGTGGCATCGCTCGGCGGCACGAGCCAGCCAGTATCGCCGGGAATGATCGTTTCCTGCGCCCCGCCATGCGCGGTCGCGATCACCGGCCGGCCCATCGCCTGCGCTTCGACGATGACGCGGCCGAAGCCTTCGGGCTGTGTCGAGGCCGAGACGACGATATCGGCCAGCATGTAGGCCGCGGCCATATCGGCGCATTCCTCGACGAAGCGAAAGGTCGCGCCGCCGCCCGAGGCGGCTATCGCCGCCTCGAGCTCGCGGCGATAGCGCGCATCGCCCGCGCCGAGGATCACGGCCTGGACGTCGGGACGCTTCAGCCGCGCCATCGCCTCGATGAAGACGAGATGGCCTTTCCAGCGCGTGAGCCGGCCCGGCAGCAGCACCGTGTGCGCACCATCGGGCAGGCGCCAGGCGCGCATCAGCCGAATCATGCGCTCGGGCGAGACCGTATCGGGATCGAAACGCGCGACGTCGACGCCGCGCGGGATGATCCGCAACCGCTCGGCCGGCACGCCGTAAACCGCAGCGACATGCGTCGCGACGAAATTCGAGATCGCGATCACGCGCTCGCCCGACGCCATCACCGCGTTGTACTGGCGCTTCAGTATCGGACCGAGGCCGTAGGCGTTGTGAAAGGTCGTGACGAAATGCCGCCCGGCGCGTTTCGCGGCGTAGCGCGCGCTCCAGGCAGGCGCGCGGCTGCGCGCATGGACGATGTCGACGCCGTGCTGCGCGATCACCGCGGCGAGGCGGTCGATGTTGGCGCGGATGACGAAGGGATTCTTCGAGGCCAGCGGCAGCGTGACATGAGTGGCGCCGATGCGCTCGAGCTCGCGCGCCATCGGTCCGCCTTCCGATGCGACGATTGCGTTCCGGCCGCTCGCCACCAGCGCCGCCGCGACATCGATCGTACCGCGCTCGACCCCGCCCTGAACGAGGCGCGGCAGCACTTGCAAGACCGTGGCCTTGCCGCTTCCGGCGCGGCTCGTCGCGGTATTACTGTCGGATTTGGCCATATAAATTTGGGGATTGACCCAGCATGAACGACGCGCATTCCATCTTAACACGCGAAGACGGCGCGACAATCGGCTACCGCCGCCGCGACGGCAAATCGCCCGGCGTTCTTTTCCTCTGCGGCTTCAATTCCGACATGAGCGGCACCAAAGCGCAGGCGCTCGATGCGTTTTGCGCGGCACGGGAGCATGCTTTCGTCCGGTTCGACTATTTCGCGCATGGCGTGTCGTCGGGTGATTTCGCCGAGGCGACGGTCGGGCGCTTTCTCGGCGATACTCTCGCCGTCATCGACAAGCTCACCGAGGGCAAGCTTATCCTCGTGGGCTCGAGCATCGGGGGCTGGCTGATGTTGCTCGCCGCGCTCGCGCGGCCCGAGCGAGTCAAGGCGCTGATCGGCATTGCCGCCGCTCCCGACGCGACGGAAGACCTCATGTGGCAACGGCTGTCTTTCGAATTGCGCGAGGACGTCATCACCAAAGGCGCCGTGCGCGTGCCTTCGAAATACAGCGAACAAGGCTATCTCATCACGCGGCGGCTGATCGAAGAGGCGCGCGATCACCTCGTCATGCGCGCGCCGCTCGCGATCGACCGGCCGGTGCGGCTGCTGCACGGCATGATGGACCCGGACGTACCCTTCGAAACCAGCCTGACGCTCGCGGACCGCCTCACCGGAAGCGACGTTCAGGTAACGCTCGTCAAAGACGGCGACCATCGCCTCTCGCGGGTCGAGGATATCGAGCTGCTGCTGAGAACTCTCGCGCCCCTCTTATCCGCCCCTTAATCGGACGGTTGCGGCTGCATCCGAAAGCCGACGCCAACGCGGTTGAGCGCATTGATCGCCGCGATTGCGAAGGTCAGATCGACAAATTCCTTTTCGCTGAAACGGCGGCGCGTTTCCTCGTGCAGGGTTTCGGGCGGTTGGCCGCTCGCCAGCGTCGTCATCGCCTCGGCCCAGGCGAGCGCGGCGCGCTCTTGCGGCGTGAAGAACGCGGTCTCGCGCCAGACCGTGAGGTCATAGAGGCGCCGCGGCTTCTCGCCGGCCGCGAGCAGATCTTTCGCATGGCTGTCGACGCAATAGGCGCAGCCGTTCAATTGCGACACGCGCAGATAGACGAGATCGATCAGCGATGCCGGCAGGCTGCTCTTGTGCAAGAGGGCCGACAGCTCGATCAGTTTCTTGATCGCCTCAGGCGCGATCGCCCGGTAGTTCTCGCCCATTCTTCTCTCCCGCGTTCAAGTCAACAGCGCCGCAAGTCCTTCGCGATAGCTCGGATACCGTAGCGTCACGCCGAGCTCGTCTTTCATCCGCCGGTTCGCGACACGCTTGCTGTCGTCGTAGAAGCTCTTCGCCATGGGCGACAGGACCGCGGTCGCAAAATCCTCGAGCGGCGGCGGCTCGATCCCGAGGAGCGACGCGGCATAGGTAATCACCTCATCCGGCGGTGCCGGCGTATCGTCGCAGATATTGTAGATCGCGCCCGCGCGCGGACGCGCCATGGATGCGGCAAGCGCCGCCGCGAGATCGGCGACATGAATGCGCGAGAAGACCTGATCCGGCTTGACGATGCGCCGCGCCGTGCCAGCGCGCAGCGCGTCGAGCGGACTGCGTTGCGGCCCGTAGATGCCGGCAAGACGAAAAATCTGCACGGGGACTCCGGTACGCCGGCCGAGCTCAAGCCATTTGGCTTCGGCCGCGACGCGGCGCCGACCGCGCTCGCCGCTCGGCGCGAGCGGCGAGGTCTCATCGACCCAAGCGCCGCCGCGATCGCCATAGACGTTGGTCGAGGAGAGATAGCCGATCCAGCGCAAACCGCGCGCCGCGGCGATATCGGCGCCGTGGCAATCGATGACCGGGCATCCCGCCGCATCGGGCGGAATCGAGATGAGGAGGTGAGTGGCCCCGGCCAACGACGCGGCTGCGTTGGGCAGCCTGTGCTCGCGATCGAAGCGCTCCAAGGGAAACGGCGCTGCCGAGCCGTCGCGGCTCGTCCCGATGATCGTCCAGCCTTTCGGCGCGAGGATGCGCGCCAAGAAACCGGCGCTGTAGCCGAGACCGAAGCAGAAAAGCGCGCTTGTCATGCGCGGGGAGCCTAGCAAAAGGGACGCGAAGCCGATTTACAAATTGCACGGCGGCGCGCAACATCGGAGGCATGCGCAAGACCTTTCGCGACGAGCCCGAGCGCTGGGACGCGGATTGGGATGCCGAGCGTCAGACCAAAGCCTTGGCGGGGGTGGCTTTTATCCTCGCTCTCGCCATTGTCGGATTTTACCTCGTCATCCACTTGCGCGCCGTCGCCAAGGTCGAAGATTGCCTCTTGGCGCAGCAGAATAATTGCGACTCGCTGGTCGATTCGCGTTAGCGCTTTAGCTTATTCGGCAGCGTGCGGGTCCGAACGGGGCGCGCCACGTGCCTCCGCGCGCCTGTGCCAGCGCGCGCCCAGGCGGCGATTGAGCCGGTCGAGATAGAGATAGATCACCGGCGTCGTATAGAGCGTCAGCGATTGCGAGACGAGCAAGCCGCCGACGATCGCGATGCCCATCGGCCGGCGCAGCTCCGATCCTGGGCCGGTGCCGAGCGCCAGCGGCAGGCCCGCGAACAAAGCCGACATCGTCGTCATCATGATGGGGCGGAAGCGCAACAGGCAGGCTTCGTGGATCGCGTCGACCGGCGATTTGCCGTGCTCGCGCTCCGCTTCGAGCGCGAAATCGATCATCATAATCGCGTTCTTCTTCACGATGCCGATCAGCAGCACCACGCCGACGATCGCGATGACACTGAGGTCGTAGCCGAAGAGCAGCAGCCAGACGAGCGCGCCCACGCCCGCCGAAGGCAAGGCCGAGAGAATCGTCACCGGATGGATGTAGCTCTCGTAAAGCACGCCGAGCACGATGTAGACGACGAGGATCGCCGCCGCGACGAGGAGCGGCGTCGATGCCAGCGATTCTTGGAAGGCCTGCGCCGTCCCCTGGAAGGTTCCTTGCAGCGTTTCCGGTGCGCGCAATTCTTGACGCATCTTGCCGATCTGATCGACGGCCTGGCCCAGCGAGGCGCCGGGCGCGAGGTTGAACGACAAAGTCACCGCCGGGAACTGGCCTTGGTGATTGACCGACAGCGCTTCGACCTTGTTGACGAAATGCGCGAAGGTGCCGAGCGGCACGCGCGCGCCGTTGGCGCCGATGACATAGAGCTTTTGCAGCACCGTCGGATCGGCCGCGAATTGCGGCTCGACCTGGAGGATGATCCAATACTGGTTCGTCGCGCTGAAGATATCGCCGATAACGCGCTCGCCGAACGCGTCATAGAGCGTCTGGTCGACCGCGTCGGGCGAGATGCCGAGCCGCGCGGCCGCGTCGCGATCGACCTCGATATCGACATGCGGCGCGGCGATCTGTTGGTCCGAGGCCACATCCTGCAGCCCCGGCAGCTTCGCCATCGCTTGCTCGACCTTGGGCGCCCAGGTGTTGAGTTCGCCCGAATCGGTGTCGGTCAGC
>DATGLO010000044.1:0-3415 GCA_035294105.1 Allostellaceae bacterium | reverse complement strand
GCCGAGCTCAGCGCGGAAAAGCCGAAGAAGCGCGTGAAGATGCTCGGCGAGAATCTGGTCCTCTTCCGCGACGGCAAGGGCAAGATAGGCCTTGTCGCCGAGCAATGCGCGCATCGCCGTGTCTCGCTTTATTTCGGCTTTGTCGAGGACGACGGGCTGCGCTGCCCCTATCATGGCTGGAAATTCGCGACCTCGGGCAAATGCATCGAGCAGCCTTTCGAGCCCAAGGGCAGCAAGCTGATCGATGAGGCCTGTGTCGCCTCTTATCCCGTGCAAGAGCTGTGCGGCATTCTCTTCGCCTATCTCGGGCCGCAGCCGGCGCCGCTCCTGCCGCGCTGGGAGACCCTGGTGAGCAAGGCCGGCCGGCGCACGATGACGGTGCTGCCGGTGCACAATTGCAACTGGCTGCAAGCGCAAGAGAACTCGGTCGATCCGGTTCACACCTACTATCTCCATGCGCATATGCTGATGCATCAGGCGAAAGCGGATGCGCGCCTCAAAAGCTCGGCCGCCTATTTCCATCGCCCGATCCAGAACATCGATTTCGAGCTGACGCGTGAGGACGCCTGGACCGGCATCCGCAAGATTCGCACCTATGGCGGCGCCCTCGCAGAGCGCGAGGTCGGGCATCCGGCGATCTTCCCCAATATCCTGATCGTGCCGCAGGAAGCGAACGCGCTGGTCACACATTGGCGCGTGCCGATGGACGACGATCACACCTATATCCTCTGGCTGCATTTCACGCCGACCGCCGATGGCAGCGAGGTGGAGCAGGCCGATGCGGATATCCCGGTGACCTATCTGCCGCATCCCAAGTCGCCCGACGGCGAATACGACCTGAGCGATTTCCCGCAGCAGGATCTGATGGCTTGGGAAACGCAGGGGCCGGTCTTCGATCGCAGCAAGGAGCTGCTCGGCACGACCGATCGCGGCATCGTCCTGTGGCGCAATCTGCTGCGGCAGCAGATCCAGCTGGTGCAGCAAGGCAAAGAGCCCGACGGCGTAATCCGCGATCCGAACGTCAACAAGATGATCGCGCTGCAGATCGAAAAGCATCGGCAAACGCGCTTCGAGCGCGAGCTCGCTGCCGCCAAATAGCGGATTGAGCCGGGACGATGAAACGGGGGCTCGGCGCCGCGGCGCGTCTCGTCTTGCTGCCGGCGTGTTTGGCACTGCCGCGCGTCGCGTCGGCGCAGCCGAGTTGGGACGAGGTTGTCAAAGCCGCCAAGGCCGAGGGCGAGGTCGATGTCCATGGCGGGCCGGGCAAGGTCTATGAGGAAGTGCTGACCACCGGCTTCAAGGCGGCCTATCCCGATATCAAGCTCAACTTCGTCGGCACCAGCGGCCGCGACGTCATCCTGCAGATCGAGCGCGAGCGCGAAGCGGGCCTTTACCGGTGGGACGTCTATGTCGGCGGCACGCCGTCGATCCTACAGACGTTGAAGCCTGCCGGCGATTTCGCGCCGCTCAGGCCCGCGCTGATCCTGCCCGAGGTCACCGACGACAAAGCGTGGCGCGACGGCTTCGATGCCGGCTGGATGGACAAGGAAAAGAAATACACTTTCGCCTTCGATTACACCTTCAGCCCGCTGGCGCTGGTCAATTGGGACGTCGTCTCGCATGACGATCTCAAAACCTTCGCCGATCTCCTGAAGCCGCAATTCGCGGGCAAGATCGTGTGGGACGATCCGCGGCTGCCGGGCGAGGGCTTGCTGGTCGGACAAGTGCTCTTGAAGAATTTCGGTGCGGATTTCCTGACCAAGCTTTTTGCGACCCAGAAGATCGTCTTCCTCGCCAATCGCCGCCAGGAAGCCGAAAACGTCGTGCGCGGCACCACACCGATCGGCATGGCCGTGCCGGGCGACGAGGTCGGTCAGTTCCAGGCGCAAGGGCTCGGCAAAAGCATCTTGCCGTTCAACGGCGATGCGAAAGCCCTGTCGGGGGATACCGGCTTCGGCACCGTGTCGCTGATGGACAAGGCGCCGCATCCCAATGCCGCCAAGGTCTATATCAACTGGCTCTTGTCGAAAGCCGGGCAGACGGATTGGACGAAGACGGAGCGCAATTCGCGCCGGCTCGATGTGCCGCCGGGCGCACCGAGCCAAGAGCCGCCGCCGGGCATGCCCTATTCCAATCTCCAGTCCGAAGACCAGATTCCGATCCGCGATCAGGTTGTGGATATCGCCAAAAAGAATATTCCCGCCGACAATCACTGAGGGAGCGTGTGCCATGAGCGAGACCGATGATCTCCGCGAGCGTGTCGCGGCCGCCTGCCGCGTGTTGGGTCAGCTCGAGCTGACCGATGCCGCGACGGGTCACATCAGCGCGCGTATTCCCGGCACCGACCGCGTGCTCATCCGCGCGCGCGGCCCGGCCGAGCTGGGCGTGCGCTACACGACTCGCGACGAGGTGGTCGAGGTCGATCTCGACGGCAAGCTGACCAAGAGCCGCGACGACGGTCTCGAAGTGCCGAACGAGGTCTTCATCCATACTGCGGTTTACCGCGCGCGGCCCGAGGTGCGGTCGGTGGTGCATGTCCATCCGCCTACCGTCGTGCTGTTCACGATCTGCGGCAAGCCGCTGCTGCCGCTCTACGGCGCTTACGATCCGTCGGGTGCGCAGCTGGCGCTTGCCGGCATTCCGACCTTTCCGCGCAGCATCCTCGTCAGCAATCCCAAGCTTGGCGAGGATCTCGTCAAAGCGATGGGCAACTCGCGCGTCTGCCTGATGCGCGGCCACGGCATCACCACGGCCGGGCCGAGCATCGAGGACGCCTCGCTCGATGCGATCTCGCTCAACAAGCTCGCGACCATCAACTATCAGGCGCATCTGCTCGGCAATCCGCAGCCGATCCCGCAAGAGGATCAGGAGCTCTTCAAATCGATGGCGGACCGGGCGCGCGCGACGCCCGAGACGGGCGGCAAGCCGAGCGGCCGCGCCGCGGCGCTGTGGCGCTACTACTTGACGCTGACCGGCGCCGAGAAAGCGCCGTAAGCGACAGTTCGGCGTGAGCAAGGTCGTCGCGATCGAAGAGCATTTCTGGATTCCGGCGCTGCAAACGGCGGAGACCGTCGGCGTCGACATCAAGACCAAGCCGCATTGGGTCGAGGCGCTCAGCGATCTCGGCGAGCGCCGCACCAAAGAAATGGACGAGGCCGGCATCGACGTGCAGGTCATCGCCCATGCGCCGCCGGCGGCGCAGAATTTCCCGCCGGTCGAAGCGGTCGCGCTTGCCCGCGAAGCCAACGACACGCTCTATCGTGCAATCTGCGCGCATGCCGATCGCTTCGCCGGTTTCGCGGCGCTGCCGACGCCCGATCCCGAAGCGGCCGCCGCCGAGCTCGAGCGCACGGTGACGCGTTACGGCTTCAAGGGCGCGATGATCCATGGCCTGACCCATGGCAGCTTCAGCGAC
>DATGLO010000043.1:0-3388 GCA_035294105.1 Allostellaceae bacterium | reverse complement strand
CTGCGCATCCAATCGATCGTTTCGAACCAACCGACGAGAAAGCGCTTCAGCACGTCCGGGCGCTCGGCGATTGCCTTGTTGGTGGCGAAGATCGCATGGATGATGAAATTCGGCGCGACAGTTCCGAAGTGAACGACGATCTTGCCGACATCGTCCTTCTCGAGCTTCGACGCGGTCGAGACGTCGATCACCATGCCGTCCGTCGTTACGGCACGCAGCGAGGCGGTGCGGCCCGACTCCGAGCCGAGCGCGACGCCGGTGATACCGTCAGGTCCCCAGCCCTGCTGGCGCGCGAGCTCGCGCAGCAGCCAATCGGTCAGCGAGCCGACGGTCGAAATGCCGATCTTCTTGCCTTTCAAATCGGCGACGGTGTGAACCGGACCATTGCCGCGCGTCAGCAGGACCTGGCTGTTGGGCGGACCGGCGAAGACGGCGATCGCGAGATCGGTATTGCCCTTGGCGACGAAAGCAAGCTCGGGCCCCGAGCCCAAGCCGACATCGATTGCATCGGCGCCGAGGCCTTGCTGCAGCTTGGCGCTGCCGTCGAAATCGACCTCCGCGACGTCGATGCCATGCCCTTTGAAGAAGCCCTTCTCCATGCCGATATCGAGCGGCACGAAGTCGAACGGGCCCGCGACCGCCTTGCCGACGCGCAGCGCGTCGTCGGCCCGCGCCTGCGACACACAAAGCACCAGCGCACCGAAAATCATCCCCATCAGCAAGCGCATTCTCGATCCTCCCCTGACGTTTTCTCTGCTGTCATCCCTTCACCTCGACATCGGCGAAGGACTCGAAGAACTGCACGAGATGCTGCACGTCCTGCGCCGCGGCAGCGTTCCAGATCTCGGCGATGCTCGACCCGACGAAGCACGGCAGGCCGAGCGAGTGCGCGGTCTCAGCGTAGAGCTTCATATCTTTCGACATGATACGCATCGCGTTGCCGGCAAAGCGCCGCGCCAGCACGGTGCGCGCGAAACGCTCCTCGGTGGTGACGTTGCGGCCGCTGCCGGCATTGACCACGTCAAGCAAAAGCTTGGGATCGATGCCGGCCTTGACGCCCATCACCATCGCTTCGCAAGCGATGGTGAGGCCGGTGATCGCCAGCGCCGCATTGACGCATTTGCACACCTGCGCGAGGCCGGGCTTCTCGCCGGCGTAAAAGACATTGCGCGTGAGCTTTTTGAGTATCGGCTCGATTCGCGCGAAGGCGTTGCGGGGGCCGGCGGTGATGGTCGCCGCCTTGCCCTCGCCGATACCGGCGCCGCCGCCGCCGCCGACGATCGGATTGTCGAGGAACTGGATCTTGCGGGCGGCGAGGCCGGCCGCAATCGCATCGATCGCCGTCATGCCGAGCGTTGACGTTTCGACATAGATCTTGATCGCCTTTCCCGCAGTCACCCCGTCCTCCGCGAGGGCCACGTGTTGGCATACCTCCGGTGTCGGCAGGCAGGCGAAAACGATCTCGGCGGCATCGCCCACCGCTCGCGCCGAAGCGAGCGGCCGGGCACCCTGCTCTTTCAGCGCGGCCATTGCCTTGGCATCGGTATCGAAGATCGCGACGTCGTAGCCGGCCTTGAGGAGCCCCACGACGATCGCGCCGCCGAGATTGCCGGTCCCGATGAAGCCAAGTTGGTCCGTCATGACGCCTCTCTCGCTTACGGCTTATGCCTCTTAACCGACAGCTTAAAACTATTTCGCCGGCGCTTCGATGGCGTAACGGAAATCGGTGATCTTCTTCGCATCGATCTTCGTCTTGATCATGCCTTGCGCGTAATACCAATCGAGCGCGCCTTGTACGTCGGCGACAGAGACCCGCGCCTGCGGGTCGAAATACGGCACGCCGAGCTTCACAACCTGTTCCGGCACGCCCAGCCCCTTGGCGACGATGGCGATCATCTCGGGCGCAGAGCCCTGATCGGCGCGATTGCCCTTCGCGTCGAGGAAAGCGCTGTCCCAGGTCTGCTCGCCTTTGCGGAAGGCAGCGAGGAAATGCTTCACCACATCGGGCCGCTCATTCGCATTCTTCGTCGAGGTATAGGTGCCGTCGCCTTGCGCTTCGCCCATCTCTTCGCCGAGCCAGCCGAGAAGATGCGCGGCATTCTTATCGATGAGCGAATAGGCATTGCCCGAACTCAGCATCGCGGCATCGGCCTGGCCGCCGGTCACGGCCGACGCGACGTTGGGATTGGATTGCAGCGGCAGCACGCGCACGTCTTTCAGATCGATGCCGTGCTTTTTCAGCATGAGATAGAGGCTGTGATGGAGCGCCGTGCCGGTCTGGGTGATCGCGACGGAATGGCCTTTCAGCGCCTCGATCGAATGCACGCCTTGATTCCAGGCCTGGTCTGAGACGATGAGGCCGAGACCTTGGAAACCCGGACGCTCCCAGGTTCCGGCGCCGATCAGCCTCAAAATCCCTTGATTGGCGAGGGTGAAAAATGCGCCGGTGAGGCCTGTGGAGCCGAAATCGACATCGCCCGCGACGACGGCGACCGCGACCGGTTGCGCCGAATCGAAGTGCACGAAGTCAGCATCGAGCCCTTCGTCCTTGAAATAACCCTTGGCACCGGCAACGAGGATGGGCGCGCTGCCGAGGGATGAAACAACCGCGACTTTGATCTTCTCCGCCGCACGCGCGGGGACGACGAGCGCCGGCCAAAGCAGCGCTGCCGCTAGCACCACCGCAACATCGACGACAAATCTCCTCATGGAAAGTCCTCCGACAAACACGGGAGGGAAACTAGGGTATACGGCGATTTCATGGAATGGCTGTGGCGAGCCGCGCCGCGATCGGATATCGTCCGCTTTGCGTCCATCGAAGCGCGCGGCGCTAAAGTCGCGGGCGACAAAGCGGACAAGGCGCGAACAGGGAGGATGGGCCCATGGCCAATCTGGTGGCAGCGGAAGATCGCGGCGACGCCCGGCATATCGCGGCAAGGCTCGAGCGCCTGCCCTATTGCTCGTGGCATTTGAAGATGCGGCTCATCATCTGCACCGCTTGGTTCTTCGATGCGTATGATTCCGTCGCCATCGCTTACGTGCTGCCGCCGCTGATCGGCCTCTGGCATCTCAATCCGCAGCAGATCGGCTCGCTGATTAGCATCGGCTTCGCCGGCCAGCTCGTCGGCGCGCTCGGCTTCGGCTGGATCGCGGAGCGCTGGGGCCGGCTCAATTCGATGCTCATCACCCTTCTACTGTTCACGTTGGGGGCGCTCGCCTGCGCTTTCGCGACGAATTACGAAACCATGCTCGGCCTGCGTTTCGTCCAGGGCGTCGGCCTCGGCGGCGAAGTGCCGTTGATGGCGGCCTATGTCAGCGAATTCGCCAAGGCGACCAATCGCGGCCGCTTCTCGGTCTCGATCCAAGTGCTGTTCTCGATCGCGCTGTT
>DATGLO010000042.1:0-4464 GCA_035294105.1 Allostellaceae bacterium | reverse complement strand
GACGAAAGCTCGATCAAGAGCATTCCCGGCGCGCAGGTCGTGCAAAAAGGCGGCTACATCGCGGTGGTCGCGCCCAAGGAATGGAACGCGATCCGCGCCCAGCAGCAGCTCAAGGTCACGTGGTCGCAGCCGGCGCCCGCTTTCCCGGAGCCCTCGCAGCTCTATGAGCATATTCGCAAGACCCCGGCCAATCAGCGCACGGTCGCGAAGCAGACGGGCGCGCTCGACCAGGCTTTCGCCAGCGCGGCGAAGACCGTCGAAGCCGATTACGAATGGCCGTTCCAATCGCATGCCAGTATGGGTTCGGCCGCCGCGGTCGCGGCAATGAAAGACGGCAAGCTGACCGTGTGGACCGGCTCGCAAAAGCCGCATTACTCGCGCGACGGCGTCGCGGCGCTGCTCGATATTCCGCCCGAAAAAGTGCATGCGATCTGGGTAACCGGTCCCGGCTCCTACGGCCGCAACGATGCCGGCGATGCCGCGCTCGAGGCGGCATTCCTCGCCCAAGCGACGGGCCGGCCGGTGCGCATCCAGGGCATGCGCGCCGATGGCATCGCGTGGGACCCGAAAGCGCCGGCCTCGGTGCATCACGCCAAGGCGGGACTCGATGCTTCGGGCAAGATCATCGCGCATCAATTCGAGAGTAAAGGCTTCTCGCGCGTCAACATCGATAGCAACGAATCCAACCCCGGCGACAGCTTGATCGGCCAGCAATGGGGCGTTGCTCTGCATCCGAGTAACTTCTTCGCCGCGCCGGACGAAGCCTACGAGTTTCCCAATCGGTTGGCCGCCTGGGAGACGATCCCGCCGTTGCTCGATCGCGTCTCGCCCCTGCGCACCTCGCATATGCGCGACCCGCTGGGTCCCCAGGTCACCTTCGCGAGCGAAAGCTTCATCGACGAGCTGGCTTTCGCAGCAAAAGCCGATCCGGTCGAATTCCGCCTCAAGCATCTCAGCGGCCGCGACGCCGAGGCCGTGAAAGCCGCCGCCGAAAAGTTCGGCTGGGTGACCCGCGTATCGGGTCCGACAGGCGACGCCAAAGCCGATCTCGCGACCGGCCGCGGCATCGCCTATACGCGGCGCGGCGCCACCATCGTCGCGATCGCGGCCGAGGTTGAGGTCGATCGCCGCAGCGGCAAGGTGCGGGTGAAGCGCTATGCCGTCGCGCATGATTGCGGCTGCATCATCAATCCCGGCCTCTTGCGCAATGTCATCGAAGGCAATGTGATCCAGGCAACCAGCCGCAGCCTCTGGGAAGAGGTCAAGTTCGACACCCAAAAGGTGACCAGCGTCGATTGGCAAACCTATCCGATTCTCGACATCACCGAAGTGCCGGAGAAGATCGACATCGTGCTGCTCGACCACCGCGAGATTCCGCCTTCAGGCGCGGGCGAGCCTTCCTCGCGTCCGGTCGCGGCGGCCCTCGCGAACGCGATTTTCGATGCCACCGGCACGCGAATCCGCCGCGCGCCCTTCCGGCCAGAGAACCTAAAAGGCTCGTCGGCATAAGGGTTTAGCGCGAGCGGTTCCGCCGGAACGATCTCGGTCGCCAAGGGGTTTCCCTCGAGGAGTTCGGCGCTTTGCGACGCGCCGACAGTAGAGGAGTGCGACCGATGAAAACCTCATTCGCGACCTATGCCGCGGTTTTGGCGCTGACGGCAGCGACAGCGGTTGCGGCGAAGGCCGCGACCTCGAGCAATCCGGCGCAGGATCGGCGGGAAGACGCGATCACGGCACAGCTCAACCAGCAACAGTTGCTCCTGAACGGCAATCACGGCTACGGCGTCGAGACCTATGAGGGAATCATGCACCGCCCCAACCAGGGCGCGCCGCGGGAACAAATCGCCCAGCCGCCGAGCGACGACACCAATCTGAGCATCATCGAATAAGCGAAGTCCTCGCTTGGAATAAGGCAAAGGGGCCGCTCGACCGAGCGGCCCCCCCTCGTTTCAGCGGTTAGTTCGGTGCCGGCGACGTCGTCGGCTTCGCGTCGGGCGCGAGCGAAAGCTGAGCATGCGCGACTACCTCTTGCGGCAGGCCGTTCATCGGCATATCGGCGAAGTTGATGCTGCTCACCGAACAATGCTCTTGAAACGCTTTCGCCGCGGCGTCGCAATCTTTCTGTACCTCGGCATAGACTTTGATTCGGAGCGCGCCCATATCGCCGTCCGCCGGCAAGGGCTCGCGATATTCGATTCCGATATCCGTGATATCGGACTGCGCGGGCACGAGGCTCGCTGGAATAGGCCGGCTCGGGATCGTGCCAAAGGGCGTTGTCGACGCCATCTGCGGCAAGCGCGGCGACGGCAGCCGCGGTCGCAGACCGGGCAGCATCAGACAAAGCGGGATCGCAAGCACAACGCCGGCGATCGCGCCTCGAACGATAAACCGTGGGCTCATTTCTCTCGCCGGCACTCTGCCCGCTTTCGCGCGCGCGTGCCAAGCAAACAATTGACGAGGTTTGCTTCGCGACTTTACGAAACTTTAGGCTCTCGCGTGATACCGCACGCTCCTTCATGGCCGTACCCGACGCCGCGAGCGATACAGCCGATTTCCGTTTATCCGGGCACCATATCGCGACCGCCGTGCTGGCGATCTTCGTCAAGGCGATTCTCGCCCTTCCCGGGCTTTACCTCATCGGGATTTTTTCTTACGCCGCGAAAAACACGATAACGGCCGCCGATCTGCCGGCGCCCATCGGCGACATCGCCAACATCGTCTTCCTTTTGATGCTGCCGAATCTCGTCGTCGGCTTCGCCTGCGCTTTCCTGGGATTTCGCCTTGCCGCCTTGCTTCTGCGACCCAGCGATCCCCGGCTACCGGCGCTTATCGCGGCGAGCGTGTTTATCGTTTGGGCCGTCGTCTCGTTCTTCGTCACCCATGCGGTCCACGTTCTGATCGCGGTTCAGCTTCCCGGAACGGTGCTCGGCTTTATGTGGCTCGGCGTTTATCGCGGCACGGATCGCGCCTGGCACCGGATTGAAGTAATGGTGGCGCTCGCCGTGCTCGTCGCGGTTCTCGCCAATCTGCTCGTGCCGCCGCTGATGAAGCAGCAATATTTCGACCCGACTACGGGCGCGGTCATCGCACCGATGAAGCCCGACGCCCGACTGCCCACCTTCCACCGCGTGGCACCCGGCCCCTCGCTCGCGGCCGCCCCTTAGTGCTCGCCCCCGAGCTTCACGCGCTGCGTCGCGATCGAATGCGCGCGCCGACGCTCGCGCTCCTCGGGCGGCAGCTTCTCGTAGAGATCGGGATTGTGCAGGGTCGTGTCTTGGCCTTTGACCGGCTTGTCGATCGCCTCTTCGAGACTGTGCGCCCAAATCCATTCCTCTTCCGGCCGCACCGTCTCGTTCGAGCCGATTTGGTCCAGGCCCCAGAAGATCTCGAGGCGATGGCCATCGGGATCGCGGAACTCGACCGCGATCTGCGCGCCGGCGCGGCGGCGGCCTTCGAAATCGATCGGGACGTTGTGCTTCTTCAAGTGATTGCGCGCGAGGATCACCTCATCCAGCGTGCCGACCTCGAAAGCCACATGGTTGAGCTCGATCGCCGGCGATTCGCCCGGCAACGAGCCGACCACGGCGATGCCGTGATGGTCGGCATTGAAGCGGAAGAACACCATGCCGCCCGGCGCGATCTCGTCGGTATAAACGTCCGAGACCTTGAAGCCCATCACCTCGGTGTAAAAGCGCGTCGAGCGCTCGACATCGGCCACGTTCAAGACGACATGGCCGATCTTCGTGATGTTGAACGGCATGCCTTTCGGCCGCGTGTAGGATTTGATCTTCTTCTTGTCGACCTTCATTGCGTCGCTCCTTCACGGCAAACACGGGGGTAGCGAGACGAAGCCTAGCGCAGAAACCGTGAGACGGCTATTTTCAGCCTATTCGAGCACTTAGGGAGGTACCAGATGGCCGATCCCATTCCCGCACAAAAGGCGCCTTATGGCGTCAATGTCGAAGCCGGCAAGGAATATTTCTGGTGCGCCTGCGGGCGCAGCGCCACACAGCCCTACTGCGACGGCTCGCACAAGGCTGTCGGCCTCAGGCCGATGATGTTCAAGGCGGAAAAGACAGAGCAGGCGTGGCTCTGCGGCTGCAAGGCCTCGGCCAACAAGCCGTTCTGCGACGGCACGCATCGCAAAGTCTAAAAGCAGCTGCCGCCGCCATAGTATGATGGCGGCGGAGAAGCCACGGAGCGAGAGCCATGGCCGAGAACCAAGCAGCACGCGAGCGTTACTACGCGAAAGTCGCCGGCCTCAACGTGTCGCCACTCTGGACGACGCGGCTGGTTCCGCCGCTGCCGAAGGATGCGGTCAAGGCCGTGCCATTCCTCTGGGACTTCGACAATATGCTGCGGCCGACGCTCTTCGAGGCAGGGCCGCTGATCACGGCGCATGAGGCCAACCGGCGCGTTCTGACGTTGGAGAATCCCGGCCTCGGCGGCTCGCATCGCATTCTG
>DATGLO010000041.1:0-7189 GCA_035294105.1 Allostellaceae bacterium | reverse complement strand
AAACGGTGCCGCCGGAATTGAGAATGACGCCGCTCGGGGATCAGTCGATCTTCGTCAGCGCCGCGGTCAACGGCGTTATCCGCGAAGCGGTGATCGCCACCGCCTTGACGGCGCTGATGATCCTCGTTTTCCTCGGCTCGTGGCGCAGCACGATCATCATCGCGGTGTCGATCCCGCTCTCGATCCTCGGCTCGGTGATGGTGCTGAGCTTCCTCGGCGAGACCGTCAACATCATGACCCTTGGCGGCCTCGCCCTTGCCGTCGGCGTCCTCGTCGACAACGCTACCGTCACCATCGAGAACATGGAGCGCCACCTCGAGGAAGGACACGATCTCGAAACCGCGATCCTCGAAGGCGCGGCGCAGATCGCCACGCCGTCGCTGGTCGCGACCTTGTGCGTTTTCATCGTCTTCTCGCCGATGTTCTTCTTGAACGGCGTCGCCAAGTTTCTGTTCGTGCCGCTGGCCGAAGCCGTCGTGTTCGCGATGCTGTGGTCCTATTTCCTATCGCGAACTCTGGTGGCGACCATGGCGATGTATCTCTTGAAAGCCAAGGCGCACGGCCATGGCCCCGCGCGCAATCCGCTGGTGCGCGCACAACAGCGCTTCGAGCAAGGCTTCGCCGCGTTCCGCAACTGGTATCGCGACATCCTGACGTTGCTGGTCGCGCGCCGCGCGCTCTTTATCCCCGTGTTTCTCGTCGCCTGCTGTCTGGTCTTCGCGCTCGTGCCCTGGCTGGGTCAGGATTTCTTTCCCAGCACGGATAACGGCCAGATGATCCTTCATATGCGCGCGCTCGGGCACGCGCATCGAGGAGACCGCAAAGCTCGCCGACGAGGTCGAGAATTTCGTTCGCAGCGAGATCCCGAAAGACCAGATCGAGAGCGTCCTCGACAATATCGGCTTGCCCTACAGCACCATCAACACGATGCATGCGACATCGGGCCTGATCGGCGCCGGCGACGCCGACATCATGATCGCGCTGAAACCCGATCATGCGCCGACCGCCGACTATATCGGCAAGCTGCGACAAGACCTGCCGCGGAAATTTTCGGGCAATGTCTTCTATTTCCTGCCTGCCGACATCGTCACTCAAATTCTGAATTTCGGCATTCCGGCGCCGGTGGATATCCAGATCACCGGCGCCGATCTCGACGGCAACCGGCAAGTCGCGGACCGGATGCTCGACCAGCTTCGCCATGTTCCCGGCATCGCCGATGCGCGCGTGCAGCAAGCCTTCGACTACCCGACGCTCGACGTGGCGGTCGACCGCAACAAGGCGGCGCAAGGCGGCTCTCCGAGCGCGATGTCGCCAACAGCGTGCTCAACGTGCTGAGCGGCAGCGGCCAGGTGACGCCGATGTTCTTCCTCAACTAGCAGAACGGCGTCAACTACAACCTGACCGCCCAAACGCCGCAAAATTACATGCAGTCGCTGCAGGACCTGCGCGACATTCCGATCAACGCCACCGCCGGCAAGGGCGATCAGATTTTCGGCAATTTCGCCACGATCAGCCGCGGCAGCGAAATGCAGGACATCTCGCATTACAACATCACCCGCGTGGTCGATATCTACGCCTCGGTCCAGGACCGCGATCTCGGCGCGGTCAGCAGCGACATCAATCGCATCGTCGACGCCAACCGCGGCAAGCTGCCGCGCGGCAGCTTCATCGCGGTGCGCGGTCAGGTCGATACCATGCGCAATTCCTACGCCAACCTTCTCGGCGGCCTCGCTTTCTCGATCGTGCTGGTCTATCTGCTGATCGTGGTGAATTTCCAATCCTGGCTCAATCCCTGCATCATCATTACCGCTCTGCCCGCGGCGCTGGCCGGCATCGTGCTGTTCCTCTTCTTCACCGGCACGACGCTGAGCGTGCCGGCGCTGATGGGCGCGATCATGTGCATGGGCGTCGCAACGGCGAACAGCATCCTCGTCGTCTCCTTCGCGCGCGACCGCCTGGCCGAGCACGGCGACGCCGTGAAAGCCGCGACCGATGCGGGCTACACGCGGTTGCGACCGTGCGCTCCCTCGTCGCGCGGCGGTCTGGCGGTCTCGGCCCCGCCCTTGTTGCTGCGGCCGGCGGGCGGCACCGGCGGTGGCTTTCTGGTCATGCGCATCTCTCTTCTCTCTCTGGGGGAAAACAGCGGCGGCAGGCATGCGTTCCGGGCGGAAGCGCGGCGCGTGGCGCTTAAGTGGAACCGGACCGCGCCGCCGCCGCTTTACGCTGAAGAGATGCAGCCGCCGAAATGATGTTCGATGATGTACGCAATCGCCATGGACGCCCGCTCGGAAAAGAGCGTTTCTGCGCTCGATGGCTGGCTGGAGCGGCATTTTCCCGATCGCGCGCGCGTGCTGCCGCAGCTTTGGATCGTCGAGGGCTCGCTCGCTGCCGAGCAAATCCGCACCGGCACCGCACCGCTGCTCGCGGCGGAGGATCGCTTCGTTATCGTCAAGACGGCACGCGAGGCGCTGGGCGGCGGACTTCCCGGCGAATCGGCCGCGTGGCTCAAAGAGCATTTCCCCGACAGCCTGACCGAGCGCATTCCCTAGCGCCGTCGCGCGCGCGATCGGTTTTTTCAAAACCGCGTGAATTGTCTATAGTCTCCGCTGTAACGCGGCAGATGAGACAGCAGGTTCATGGCGGGTAAAAACGACTTGAAGCTCGACAGCGAACTCGTACGCACGCTCGCCGCGCTCTTGGAAGAAACCGGGCTGAACGAAATCGAATACGCGGTCGGCGATCGCCGTATCCGCATAGCCCGCAACGCCGCCGCCCCCGTCACCGTGGCGGCGGCCGCCCCGGCACCGACCGCCGCGATGCCGGTCGCAGCCGCGCCGGCAGGGCCGGAACCGGCGGGCGCGGTCAAATCGCCGATGGTCGGAACCGCCTATCTCGGCCCGTCGCCTGGCGCGGCGCCTTTCGTCGCCGTCGGCGACACGGTGCGCGAGGGTCAAACCATGTTCGTCATCGAGGCGATGAAAGTGATGAATCAAATCCCGGCGCCGCGCGCCGGACGCGTGGTGCAGATTCTCGTCGCCGACGCGACGCCAGTCGAGTTCGGCCAAGTGCTCGCAATTCTCGAGTAACGGAGCGCGGGCGCCGGCATGGTCGAGCCCTCTCATGTTTGAAAAGGTGCTCATCGCCAATCGCGGCGAGATCGCGCTGCGCATTCATCGGGCCTGCCGCGAGATGGGCATTCGCACCGTCGCCGTGCATTCGACCGCCGACGACAATGCGATGCATGTGCGACTTGCCGACGAGAGCGTGTGCATCGGACCGCCGCCCGCGCGCGACAGCTATCTCAACATTCCGGCGATCCTCTCGGCGGCAGCGATCACCGGCGCCGATGCCATCCATCCCGGCGTCGGTTTTCTCTCCGAGAACGCCAACTTCGCCGCGATGGTCGAAGAGCACGGCTTTACCTGGATCGGGCCCAGCGCCGAGCACATCCTGCTGATGGGCAACAAGGTCTCGGCAAAGCGCGCCGCGAAGGAGCACGGCATTCCGGTGGTGCCGGGATCGGGCGCGGTGACCGATCTTTCGGAGGCGCAGGCCGACGCCGACAAGATCGGCTATCCCGTGCTGATCAAGGCGGCGGGCGGCGGCGGCGGGCGCGGCATGCGGGTCGCGCGCGATGCGGCGCAAGTGGCGGAGTTCGTGCCGATGGCACAGGCCGAGGCGCAAGCTTTCTTCGGCAACAGCGCCGTTTTCCTCGAGCGCTATTTCGATCGGCCGCGGCATATCGAGATGCAGATTCTTGCCGACGGCAAAGGCAACGTCATCCATCTCGGCGAGCGCGACTGCTCGCTGCAACGCAGCCACCAGAAGGTGCTGGAAGAAACGCCGTCACCGGCGCTCAACGTAGCTGAGCGCGAGAAGCTCGCCGCCATCGCGACAAACGCCGTGCGCGGCCTCGGCTATAAAAGCGCCGGCACGCTCGAATTTCTTTATCAGGACGGCGAGTTCTTCTTTATCGAGATGAATACGCGCCTCCAGGTCGAGCATCCGATCTCCGAAGAGATTAGCGGCGTCGATATTGTGCGCGAGCAGCTGCGCATCGCCGCCGGGTCGCCCTTGGGCTATCGCCAGGAAGACATCGAGCTTTCGGGCCACGCCATCGAATGCCGCATCAATGCCGAGCATCCCGAAACCTTCCGTCCCTCGCCCGGCACGATCACGAGCTATCACGCGCCGGGCGGGCTCGGCGTGCGCGTCGACAGCGCGATCTATCAGGGCTATGCCGTGCCCCCCCATTACGACAGCCTTATCGCGAAGCTGGTGGTGCACGGCCGCACCCGCAACGAATGCCTGATGCGGGCGAAGCGCGCACTCGAGGAGTTTGTGATCGGCGGCATCGATACGACGATCCCGATGCATCAGATGCTGGTCGCAACGCCGGGCTTCATCGACGGCGATTACGATATCCACTGGCTCGAGCGCCTGATCGGAGGACCGTGAATTTAAGGGAGCCGTCATGGCGAGAAGCCCGCAACGCGACGAAGCAATCCAGGGCCTCGCGTGAAGCCTGGGTTGCTTCTTCTCGCTTGCAATGACGATGTAGCCAATGCCGGTTGGCTTAACCCCCGAACTCCTCCTCCGCGCGTATGCCGCCGGGATATTTCCGATGGCGGAATCGGCCGACGATCCGGAGCTCTACTGGGTCGATCCGGTGCAGCGCGGCATCCTGCCGCTGGACCGATTCCATCTGCCGCGCCGGCTCGCGCGCACCGTACGCTCGGAGCGCTTTGCCGTTGTCTGCGACCGCAATTTCGCGGCGGTGATGCGCGGTTGTGCCGAGCCGACCGCGGAGCGACCGCAGACCTGGATCAACGACGAGATCGTGTCGGTCTATTCGGCGCTTCACGACCGCGGCCACGCCCATAGCGTCGAGGCCTATCTCGACGGCCAGCTCGTGGGCGGCCTTTACGGGGTCTCGCTCAGCGGCGCGTTCTTCGGCGAGAGCATGTTCAGCCGCGTCACCGACGCCAGCAAGGTCGCCCTCGTCCATCTCGTCGCACGGCTGATCCGCGGCGGCTATCGCCTGCTCGATACGCAATTCGTGACCGACCATCTGAAGCGCTTCGGCGCGACCGAGGTGTCGCGCGCGCGCTATCGTCACATGCTTCGCGAAGCGCTCGGGGCGAGCGCCTATTTTCCGGGCGGCGCGCTCGACGGCGTCGAAGCGGTGTCGGTTTTGCAGTCGAGCACGTTGATATCGTAAATCGGATCTTCGAGCGCCGAGATCGCCGGGCTCGAGGCGAACATCCAGCCGGAGAAGACGCGTTTCGATTCGACGGCATTGGCGTCCCCTGGCCGGACCTCGTCGATGACGAGGAAAGCGGCCGTGTTCGGCTCTTCCTCGGGCGGCTTCTTCACGCAAGCGCGCACGGTGATGACGAGCGTGCCGAAGCGCACGCTCTGATCGACCGGCGCATCGAATTTAGAGACGCGCGCCGTCGTCTTGTCGAGGCCTTGAAGCACGGCGACGGTGTTGGCGTGCGCTGTCCCACTCAAGACCGCCATTGCTGCACCAACGCTCACAAAGATTTTCGTCATGCCCGGACTTGTTCCGGGCATCCACGTTTTGATCGAACGAACCCATGGCCGGCCGGGACAAGCGCGGCCACGACGAGGAATAAAGCTAGGAATGAGGGTCAACCTCACTTCTTTTCTTTCTTGTACGGATTGACCAGGGCGTGCGCGATCGACTCGATCACCTGGCGAAACTGCCGCTCGTCGCAACCCATCAGCACGGCATCCTCGAGTGCCTCCTGCGCGAGCTCGTAAATCTCGCCGAGATTCTCGTTCAGCACCTTGATCTTTTCGACGCAGGAGACCTTTTCGCCCTCGGGCGTCAGCCAGAGCGGCAGATCGAGCTTCTTATCGCTCATGGCCCATCAGGGATGTTCCGGGGCGCCACCGTTGTTGCCGCTCGCGCCGTTTCCGGACGAGCTTTTGGAGCCTTGCGCCTGGTTGTAGATGACCTGTCCGATCAGGTTTTCAAGGCTCATCGCCGCCTGCGTGTGGGTGATCGTGCCGCCCGGCGCAATCAGGTCATCCTCATTGCCCGGCTCGATATTGATGAAATTGTCGCCCAAGAGACCCGAAGACGCGATTTCGGCCACCGAATCGACCGACAGCTTGATCGACGGATCGATGCTCATATGGACGATCGCCTGAAAGGTCTTCGGGTCGAGCGTCTCTTCCGTGACCGAGCCGACCTTGATGCCGCTGATGCGCACATCGCCGCCGTCCTTGAGGCCGCTGGCGTTGCTGAACTTCGCCAGCAATTCATAGCCGCTCACGCGCGCGACCTGGCTCGTCGTGTAGGCAAAGAACAAGAACAAGGCGGCGACGACCAGCACCACAGCACCCATCACCGTTTCAACGGCATTGCGGCTCATGTTCTGCGGCTCTCCTCAACTCTCGCGGTCTACTCGGGTTTCCACGGTTCGTAATCGCCGGTAGCGGCGGCGCGATGGCCGCCGCGGAACAGCGAGCCGGGCGGCCGATACGCATCGGGCGTGCCGGTCAGGTTCGGCAGATGCGGCTTCTGCCAGGTATATTTGAGCTGACCGCCGTCTTGCGGCACTTCGTTGACCGTGTGATGCAGCCAGGCATGCCACTCCGGCGGCACGCGCGACGCCTCGGCCTCGCCGTGATAGACGACCCAGCGCTTCTCTCGGCTGAACCGGCCGCCGCCGCGCTGCAGCTTCTTCTGCGACTTGTCGCGGTAGTAGCGATTGCCGAAAGCGTCCGTGCCGACCAGCTCGCCGCGGAGCCAGGTCATGATCCGCGTGCCGATGGTCATCCCGCTTACTCGAAGCCGGTCACGCGCACGTCCATTGCGCCGATCTTCTCGATCTCGCAATGCATGACGTCGCCGGGCTTCACCTGGCTGACGCCGGCGCAGGTCCCGGTCATGATGATGTCGCCCGGCAGCAGCGTGTAGTATTCCGAGCCGAATTGGATCTGCCGCTTCAGATCCATGATCATCATGTTGGTGTTGGATTTTTGCTTCACGTCGCCGTTGACGGCGAGGAAGAAATTGAGATTCTGCGGATCGCCGACCTCGTCGGCCGTCACCATCCACGGGCCGGCCACGCCATAGGTATCGACCGACTTGCGCATCGAGCGATCCTGCGTGCCACGCACGACCATATCGAGGGCGATGCAATAGCCGGCGACA
>DATGLO010000040.1:0-2650 GCA_035294105.1 Allostellaceae bacterium | reverse complement strand
CGCGAAGAAACTGCCGCGCCGCCTCGAGATCCTCGACGCCGAACACGCCGCAATCGACACCCGTGATATCCATCTTGCAACTCCTGCCTCTCTTGGCGCGATCTGAGCGGGTTTTGCCGGCGAAGTAAAGCCGGCATTGCAATTGGTCGAGGAGTGGCGCGATGATGAATCCAAGCTTTGCCTAGACAGGCCGAAAACAAATGGGAGGAACATATGACCATCAACAGACGCGACCTCTTGCGCGGCGGCGGCATGGCCGCTGCCATTGCCACGGCCGGCATTGCCACCGCGGACAACGCCTCGGCGCAGCCGCAAGCGGTCCATCTGCCGACGAAATGGGACCACGAGGCCGATGTCGTCGTCGTCGGCTCGGGCGCCTCGGGGTTTCCGGCCGCGATTCGCGCGCGGGAAAGCGGCTCATCCGTCATCATCGTCGAGGCGCAGCCGCATACCGGCGGGCACGGCACCTGCAGCGGCGGGAACGTGCCGCTGGGCGGCGGCACCAGCCGACAGAAGAAATACGGCATCGTCGATTCGCCTGATCTGTACTTTCGCGATCTGACCGACTGGTCGGTGGTCGAGGGCAACGGCTTTCCCGATTACCGCTACAATGATCGCGAGATCATCCGCGCTTTCGCCGATCACAGCCCGATCGTCTTCGAATGGCTGATCAAGCAAGGCGTTGTCTTCGTCGACAAGGCTCCCGACACGCTGGGCGGCGGCTCGGTCGGCGAATCGGTGCCGCGCGAGAACCACGCCGCCGTGATGAATTGGCCGATGGTGCAGACCAACGCCCCTGCCCCGGCCGAAAAGCAAGCGACCATGTCCTCGGGCAACGGTCTCATCAGGCCGCTCGAAGCGACGGCGATGAAGATGGGCGTGAAGGTACTGCTCGAGCACAAGATGATTGCGCTCCATCGCCAGGCGCCGAAATCGGGCCGCGTGCTCGGCATCGCCGTCGACAACAAGGGCAAGCTCGTCCACATCCGCGCGCGCAAGGGCGTGATCCTCGCCACCGGCGGCTCGAGCAGCAATGTCAATTTCCGCCGCATGTTCGACCCCCGCCTCACCGAGGAATATTGCGGCGTCGCCGGCCAGCCTTGGTCGGACCAGGACGCGAGCGGCGAGCTGGCGGCAATGGAGATCGGCGCCTCGCTGTGGGGCGGCTTCAACGAGACCGGCGAGTTCGGCTCGGGCATCACCAAGCCGGGCCATATCGGTACCCAATACGGCTATGTGAACCTGACCTGGCAGCCGACCAGCAAAGTCTTCGACAAGGCGCGCGCGATCGGCCTGCAGGTTCATGACTGGCAGGACGTGATCCTCGTCAACATGATCGGCAAGCGCTTTTACGACGAGACCGCGCCGCAATTTACCGCGGGAAATTACAAGACCGTCGACCCATACGATCCATGGAGTTGGCGGAACGTTCAGAACGTGAAGTTCAGTCCGCATAACTGGATCAACGCCGCCCTCGCCGGCATCGGCGACGCGCATAACGGCGGCGGGCCGATCTGGGCCATCTTCGACGCCGACGCGGTGGCGCGCGAGAAATGGCAAGTGACGCCGCCGCACGTCGACACCACCGGCTTCTTCTTCTCGGGCAATAGCCTCGCGGAGCTCGCCGGCAACATCAAGATGAAATACCAGCGCGTGCCGATGCCGCCGCAGAATCTCGAAGAGACGGTGGCGCGCTACAACGGCTTCGTCGATAAAGGCGTCGACGACGACTTCGCCAAGCCGAAACCGCTTTATAAAATCGCCAAGCCGCCTTTCTATGCAGCCTGGTCGACGCCGGTCATTCACGACACGCGCGCCGGCTTGCGCATCAATCCCAAGGGCCAAGTGATGGATATGAACGGCCGTGTGATCGACGGCCTTTATTCCTGCGGCGAGACCGCCGGCGGCTTCAGCCAGCACGGCCTCGCGCGCGCAACCTGCCAGGGCTACATCGCCGGCGAGAACGCGGCGGCGGAGAAGATCGCGACCTGAGCTTCGCGGCGAGGGCAGCCTCGAAAAAGCCCTCATTGGGCGCGCCGCGGCTTGCCAAGATATTGCGCCCTGTGCAGGATGGCGGCCCCGCGGGCGGTCGGAGGAATTGCGACTCGCCCGCATTGAGGAACCTTCCTGGAGGAGAGGCTCATCGTGAGACAAATCGGATCGTTTATCGCCGCGACGGCCTGCGCCCTATTGCTCGCCGCACCGGCCATCGCACAGCCCTCCGGCGGCGCGCCCGCAGCCGCGCCCGCCGCGAAGGCGGCGGCGAAATCGAAGCACAAGTTCTCGTGCTACGACTATGCTTGGCAGTCCAAGGAAATGCAGGATTGCCTCGCCAAGGCAAGCGCCAAGCCCGCCGCGGCCAAGAAGCCGATGAAGATGAAAATGGCGCCGGCGAAAAAATCTTCGTAACTCAAAGCTGATAGGCATGGCGGCGACGCTGCCGCCGTGGCCTCCGTTTGAGCCCAAGAACCGGGCAAGGACGCGCCGATAGCGCCGCCGCTTCGGGGCTTTTCGCCTTCCGCGCTACGACACGGAACTTATCGCCGAGGCGATGGGCTTCGAGCCGGTCGGCTACCGAGTCCGCGCTTCCCGGATCGCGCGCCAGACGCGTTCGGGCGTCGCCGGCATCTCCACATGGCGAACACCGAAC
>DATGLO010000039.1:0-5254 GCA_035294105.1 Allostellaceae bacterium | reverse complement strand
TCAGCCCCGACGGCGCGCGCGTCGTCGCCACCGGCTTCTCGGGCCGCGATGTGCGCGTCATCGACGCGGCGAGCGGCAAGACGCTCGCGCGCATCGAGGTCGGCGAAGGCGGCGCGCATACCGCCTTCTCGCCCGACGGCGCGACGGGCTTCGTCGGCTGCTCGATCAGCGATCACCTCGCGACGATCGATCTCGCGGCGGGGTCTTTGCGCGGCACGGTGAAGCTGCCGGCGGCGTGATGGCGATGAGCTTCGGGCCTCCTCGCCGCGAAGCCCGCGCGGCGAAGCGCCATGCGGCGACGTTTCTTCGGTAATCCCGCTACTCGGTCGCGGCAAAACGGCTGTCGACGAGCGCCGGCGCATCCATGTGCGTCTTGATCATGCCTTGCTGATGAAGCCAATCGAGCAGGTTCTGGAGATCCGCGAGCTTCAGCCGCGCCTCGGGATCGAAATAGCCGATGCCGTTCGCCACCGCCGCCGGCGTCAGATTAAGCGCCGCGGCGAGAATGCCGACCATCTTCTCGGCATCGGGCTGGTCTTTGCGGTTGCCCTGCGCGTCCATGAAGGCGCGATCCCAGGCCGCGCCGCCTTTGCGGAAGCTGTCGAGGAAGCGCCGCACGACGTCGGGACGATCCTTTGCGGTCGCGCCGGTGGTGAAAGTAAAGGCGGTCTGCTGGTCGCCGAGCTCCTCGCCGACCCAGCCGAGTACCTTCGCTTTACCGGACTCGACAAGCGCCGACACGCCGGACGCGCTTTGGACCGCCGCATCGACCTGCCCGCCGCTGATCGCCGAGGCGATGTTGCCGTTGGTCTGCAGCCCGAGGATGCGCACGGTGTTCTCGGGGATGCCGTACTTCTTCATCGCGAGATACATGTCGTACTGGAACGCGCCGCCGAATTGTGTGGTGGCGATCGAATGCCCGCCCAGATCGCGCAGGCCTTTGAGCCCTTCGGCATAGGCTTTGTTCGAGACGACGAAGCCGACCGTGTGGAAGCCCGGATGCTCGCTCCCGCCCGAGCCGATAATCCTGATCTTGCCCTCGTTCGCGAAAACGCAGAGCGGCGCATTGATCCCGGTCGAGCCGAAATCGATGTCGCCCGCCGCCGCCGCCGTCGAAAGCTCGTGCGCGGCGCTGAACTGAATGACCTTCACCTCGAGCCCGTTCGCCGCGAAGTAGCCGAGCGCCTGGGCGACAAAAACCGGCGCGCCGGCGGCGGAAGCAACCGTGCCGACATTTATTTTGTCTGCGGCGAAAGCAGGAGCGGCGAGGGCCAACGTCGCGGCGGCGATAGTCGCGGCTCGCATCGACGCGCTCTTCCGGTTTCGCCTGGCTAAGCGAGAAAGGTCAAAAGGCATCTCGAACACGCTCCGGAATATCCCCGTTATTCTTTTCGTCACCCGCGGGACAAGCACGCGGGTGACGCGGCGAAGAGGAAAGTCTATGGCCTACCGCCACAATTGCTTCGAGGCGAGCGCCGCGCCTTGGGCGAGGGCTTCGAGCTTCGCCCAGGCGATGTCGGGATGGATGCGGCCGCCGAGGCCGCAATCGGTCGAGGCGATGACGCGCTCCTTCCCGACGATATCGGCGAAGCGGCGGATGCGCTCGGCGACAAGCTCGGGATGCTCGACGACATTGGTCGCGTGGCTGACGATGCCCGGCAGCATCAGCTTGTCGTCGGGCAGCTTCACCTCGCGCCACACCGCATATTCGTGCTCGTGGCGCACATTCGCCGCCTCGAAGGAATAGGCGCCGACCTTGATCTTCAGCATCACGTCGACGATGTCGCGCATCGGCAGGTCGGTCGTATGCGGCCCGTGCCAGCTGCCCCAGCAGAGATGGAAGCGAATGCGATCCGGCGGCAGGCCGGCGATCGCGTGGTTGAGCGCCTCGACGCGCCGCATCGTAAAGCGGCGATAAGCCTCGACGCTCGGCGCCGGCACGATCTGGTCCCAATTCTCGGCAATGCCGGGATCGTCGAGTTGCAGCACGATTCCGGCATCGACGATCGCCTTGTATTCCTCGCGCATCGCATCGGCGCAGGCGAAGAGGAACTCCTCGTCGGTCTTGTAGTGAAGATTGCCGAGCCGCGCGACGCTGCCCGGCGCGATCGAGGTCATGAAGCCTTCGTCGATCCCCGCGGCGGCGAGCCCCGCCTTGAAGCGCGCGATATCCGCGGCGATCGCTTCCCGGCCGGTATATTTCACCGGCCCGACGCAAACCGGCCGGACGAAGGCGGCGCCCGGCCCCATCGAGACGCCGGCATGGGGATCGGCATAGGCGGCGGCGAATTGCGCGCGGTCGCGCCGCCGCTCGAGGCCGACGAGCGCGAAGTCGTCGGCGCCCGAAAGCCGCGGCGGCGCCGCGGGCGGGTTGTCGATCTGCAAGCCCGACAGCCGCGCGAAGGCATAGCTCAGCCAGGCGCGGTAGTTGACGGCCTGGCCCATCGACTTGCCGAACTCGCCGTCGTTCGGCACGGCGATGCCGGCGCTCTGCTGGCGCTTCACCACATCGTTCACGGCGGCGGCGAGCAGCTTCTGGAACGCCGCTTCGTCGCCGCCTTGGCCCTGCTCGCGCCGCGCATTGGCGGCGATCAGCGCGTCGGGCCGCGGCAGGCTGCCGACATGGCTGGTCAGGATGCGATCGCCGCTGCTTTTCATGATGCGGCTTCTCTCAAGCGCTCGGCTGCGCCGCGACCGGCGGCACCGCGATCGCGGCTTCGGGCCCGTGGCGGAAGCTCGCCTGGCTGCGCAGCCACATCAGGATGACGCTGCCCAAGAGCAGCGGCGCGCCTGCGATGTAACACATGGTCGCGGGCGCGTAATGCATTTGCAGCATGTAGCCGCCGAAGAGCGGCGCGACGAAGGCGCCGAAGCGGCCGCCGAAGGCATAGGCCGCGCCGACCCCGGTCGAGCGCGCGGCGAGCGGATAGGAATTGGCGGCGAGCGCCATCAGCGCCGCGCCGCTGCTGCCGGCGATCGCGCCGTTGACGGTGATCGCGATCAGCAAAATCCACAGCGGCGCGCCGAGGGTTGCGCCGATCGCCCACATCGAGAGCGCGATGATCGCGAAATTCGGAATCAGCACGCGGTAATAGCCGAAGCGGTCGACGAGCCAACCGATGCAGAAAGAGCAAAAGATGCTGCCGACATTCCACAAGGCGAGCGAGGTGCCGAGCGCCGTCGTCGAGCCGGTCGCCATCTTGATGAGCGTCGGGACCCAGGAGAGAAAGAAGATCAGGATGCCGTAATCGAGGAAGAACAGGATCCATAAGAGCACGGTGCCGAGCGCGCGGCCCTCGCGAAAGAGATGCTTTAAGGGCACGCCCGGCAGCTTCTCCTCGGAGCAATAAAGCTCGGCATCGGCGGGCAGGCTCGGCGCGATCTTCGTCGCGATGCGCCGCATCGCCGCCTGGTCGCCGCGCTGCGTGCCGATGAAGGCCAGGGATTCTGGCATGAAGAGGCCGACCGGGATCGCGATGAGGATGGGCAAGACGCCCGAGACGACGAAGAGCGACGGCCAGTTCCAGATCGGCAGCAGCCAGACCGCCGAGAGGCCGGCGATAAAGCCGCCGGTCGGCACCGCCGCCCAGATCCAGCTCGGGATCGAGGCTTTGAGCTTTTTCGGCGCGTATTCGGCGCCGAGCGCCAACGCGGCCGGGCCGATGCTGCCGAGGCCGATGCCGGCGAGCACGCGCAGCGCGATGAGCCAGGGCACGTTGGTCGCAAAGGCGGTGAGGAACGAGAACACGCCGAAGAGCAAGAGCGAGGCGATCATCAGCCGCTTGCGCCCCATGCGGTCGGCGAGCGGCGCGAGGAACACGGCGCCGAGGATGACGCCGACCTGGCCCGCGGTGATGACGATTCCGAGCGTCGCCGGCTCGAGCTTCAAGGTCTCGCGAATGCCCGCGGCGGCGACGCCGATCACCTGCACGTCGTAGCCGTCGATGATCATCGCGACGAAGCAGAGTACGAACACACCGATCTGATAACCGCCGAACGCGCTGTTGTTGATGAGTACGCGCGCGTCGATGCGTTGCGTTGCCATCTCATCCTCCCTCTGGTGGAATCAGACCACTCGTCGAAGGGCCGTTTCCCGGCGCTCTTTAGGCTGAGGATTTCACCATTCGGGGCGCGAGACAAGGGCGCCACTGCCCACTCGCGCCGAACCGGGCGGCGCCGGGCGGCCGCGACCCCGTGGGCGCGGCGCTTAAGCGCGCAGGTTTGCCGAGCCCTCGGCGTCCCACAGCTCGCCGCGCCAGCGCAGCGCGATGACGAGAACGAGACCGAGACCGACGGTGAAATAGAGCAATCCCGTCGCGACGAAGCCGATGCGCTCGATGAGCGTGCCGGCGGCGAGGAGCCCCAGCGGCAGGGTGTAGACGGCCATCATGCGCACGCCCATCACGCGGCCGCGATAACGGTCGTCCGAGGTGCGCAAGAGGATCACCGACATCGGCACCATGCCGAGGCTTTGCGCGAAGCCCGCCGCCGCGAGCACCGCCGTCGCGCTCGCGGCATCGGCGAACAGCACGAACATGGCGAGCAGCGCATACCAGCTCGCGATCGATACCAGCATCATCCGTCCGGGGCGCAGAAAGCGCCCGCCGATCATCATCGTGAGCGAGCCGGCCAGGCTGCCGCTCGCGAAGCTGGCGATGAGGACGCCGAGGCCCGCCTGGTCGATGCGATAGATTTCCCGCGCGACATAGGGCAGAAGGCCTTGGCTGAACGGAAAGGCGGTGAAGTTGACGAGCATCGCCAGCGCCATCGCCGAGACCGCGCTCGGCGTCTGCCAGACATAGACGAAGCCCTCGCTGAGTTCTCTCCAGGGCGAAAAGGCCCGCGGCATGTCGTTGCGCGGCTCGCGATAGGCGCCGAGCGTCAGGCATGCGCTCGAGGCGTAAAGCGTTGCGATGACGACGTAGCTGAAGCCCATGCCGAGCAGGGCGATAAGCCCGGCGCCGGCGAGCGCGCCGGCGATGCGCGCGCTGTCCTGAGTCGTGCGCGTGACGCTCGCCGCGCCGACGAGGACCGCGGCGGGCATCGACGCGCCGATGAGCTGGTTGCGCATCGCGAGGTCCGACGAGCGCACCAACCCCATGAAACCGGCGATGATGAGGACGGCGGTCGCGCTCAAATGGCCGCTGAAGGCAAGCGTCATGATCGTCGTCGCAAAGACGAAATAGGCGGCCCGCATGACGCAGAGCAGGTTGCGCGCGCCGACCCGATCGCCGACGACGCCGAAGAGCGGCGA
>DATGLO010000038.1:0-2631 GCA_035294105.1 Allostellaceae bacterium | reverse complement strand
TGAGGGCGAAGCAATTCAGAGGCGCGGGCGCGCTTCAATACACATCGAGCACGTAGCGCTCTTCTTTCGCCAGCCTCGCGAGATAGGCCTTCGCCGCGCCGGAGCTCATGCCGCCCTGGCGCGCGATGATCGCGGTAAGCGAGGCGGCGACATCCTTGCCCATCGCGACGCTGCCGCAGACATAGACGTAAGCGCCTTCCTCGATCCAGGCCCAAAGCTCTTTGGCGCGCTCGCGCATGCGCTGCTGGACATAGATGCGCTCCTCCTGGTCGCGCGAGAACGCGAGATCGAGCGCGCCGAGAAAGCCGCTGCGGTGATAGCTCGCGATTTCGTCCTCGTAAAGGAAATCGCTGGCGCGATGCTGATCGCCGAAGAACAGCCAGTTGCGGCCCTTGGCGCCGACGATCCGCCGCTCTTGAAGAAAGGCGCGGAACGGCGCGATGCCGGTGCCCGGCCCGATCATGATCATCGGCGCGTCGTTGTCCCTGGGCAGGCGAAAGCCGTGCGATTTCTTGACGAAGACCGGCACTTCGGCGCCGCGCGCCGCGCGCTCGGCGAGGAAGGTCGAGGCGACGCCCTTGCGGGCGCGGTCGCGCAGGCGATAGCGCACCGTCGCGACCGTCAGATGCACGGCGTCGGGCGTCGCCTTGGGAGAGGAGGAGATCGAATAGAGCCGCGGTTGCAACGTGCCGAGCGCGGCGATCAGTTCCTGCACCGGCGGCCGCGCCGAGGGAAAGGTCTGTAAAAGCTCGAGCAGATCGGCATTTTCGGGTCCGGCGCCGGGATAGCCTTCGGCGAGCGCCTGGAGCTTTTGCGATTCGGCGATGTTGATCGCGCGCGAGGCTAGCACCTCGATCGCTTCATCGCTCGGCTTGCCGATCTCGCACGCCTCGACCAGCGTGTCGTAAAGGCTGCGCATCCTGCCGTCGGGACCGGTCACATCGTCGCCCGGCTTGGCGCCGAGGCATTCGATGATGGCATCGACCGTCTCGGGACAGTTGGCCGCATGCACGCCGAGCGCGTCGCCGACGTCGTAAGAAAGGCCGGTCGCCGCGATATCGAACACGACCTGCCGCGTATCCTTCGCCGAGGGCGCGCGGTTGAGCGGGCTCGCGCGCTCGAGCCGCGCCGTAACGAGCTGACCGGGCGCGCCCGTCGGCGACGCGACCGGACTCGCCGCAACGATGGCGGGCGCCTTCGCCGGTGCCGGCGCCGCAAGAGCCGGTATCGCCGCGAGCTCCAGCACCTCTTTCAGCATCCGCGCTGTCGCCTTGCCGCCCGGCACGCAGCGATTGAGCGCGGTCTCCGCGCCCGTGGCGATCGCCTCCGCATAGGTTTTGCAGAGATAGCCGCATTGCCCGCAATCCTGCTGCGCCATCGCCGCCATCAGCCGCTGCGGCAAAGGTCGGCCTTCGGCGAGCCGCATGCGCTCGTCGAGCGGCATCGCCATGTCGTGCCAGGGATGATCTTCTTCGACCGCAGGCGGCGCCGGCGGCGCGGCAGGCGCCGCCGCGGCTTCGACCGCGGCGCTCGACAGGCCGACGCCCGCCGTCGCGTGATAAGCGGCGAGCCAGCCGTTGAGCCAGGCGCGCTGGCTGGCTGTGAAGGGCGCGTTCTCGGGAATGAGCGGCGCAATAGGCGTCATGCGGCCAGCTCCGGCTGCGCGCTCATCGCCATGGCTTTGAGCTCATCGACCGAATGACGCCCGGCAAAATCGTGGAAGGATTCGTCGGCGCGGCGATGCGCGAGATAGGCTTGCAGCAGCGCGGCGACGCGGTCCGGCACCTCGGCCATCGCGACACCCGCGAAAATCTCGCGGCCGATCTTCTGCTCCGGCCCGGCGCCGCCGCCGACCAGGATCGCATAACCTTCGACCATGTCCTCGCCGACCTTCATGCCGAGAAGGCCGATATCGCCGATCTTGTGCTGGGCGCAGGAATGCGGGCAGCCGGTGAGATGAATGTTCACCGGCCGATCGAGAGCGACCCGCCGTTCGAGCTGGTCGGCGAGCAGCAGCGCCTGGCCTTTGGTGTCGGTCGCGGCGAATTTGCAGCCGGTATTGCCGGTGCAGGCAACGAGCGCGCCGCGGATCGCGTTGGCACGGCTGCCGAGACCGAGCGCCGCGAGCGCGGTTTCGACGGTCGCGCATTCCGCCGCGGGCACATGCGAGAGGATGAGGTTTTGCCACACGGTCAGCCGCAAGCTCGCGCCCGGGAAACGCGCGGCAAGGTCGCCGAGCCCGCGCAGCTGCGCCGCCGTCAGCCGCCCCACCGGCACGGCGATGCCGATATAGCAAAGTCCTTCCTGGCGTTGCGGATGAATGCCGATATGGCCGTGCTTGGCGACGGGTCCGCGCGGCGCGCAAAAATCGAGCGGCAGGCGCGTGAACGGCGTGCCGCGCTCATTCTCGACCGCGGCCATGAATTTCTCGATGCCCCAGCGATCGAGCAGGTATTTGAGCCGCGCGCGCTGGCGATCGGTGCGATCGCCTTCGGCGATGAAGACGCGCACCACCGCCACGGCCGCGCCGAGGCATTCTTCCGGCTTCAGCAAAATGCCGGTATCGCGCGCGAAATCGCCATGACCGGTGATGCCGCCGAGAGCCATGCGAAAATAAACGCCCTCCGGCAC
>DATGLO010000037.1:0-3224 GCA_035294105.1 Allostellaceae bacterium | reverse complement strand
CCCGGCAAGACTTTACTGCGTCTCGTGACCGCAGAACCGCAAAACGAGTTGGAGCGGCAGCTCGCGCAGATCTGGAAAGACCTCTTGGGACTCGCGGAGATCGGCCGCGACGACAACTTTCACGATCTCGGCGGACATTCGCTGCTGGTCGCGAAGCTCTTGACCCGCATCGAGCGACACTTCGGGCGCCGCCTGTCGATGGCAAGCCTCTTCCATGCACCGACACTCAAGGCGATGGCGGCGCTGCTCGCCGAAAGCGCCACCGCGAAGCCGCAACCGCGTCTCGCGCCGATACAGCCCAAGGGCACGCGCCCGCCGCTCTTCTGGCTTTTCGGCGGCGCAACCGTAAAGCCGCTCGCCGAGGCCATGGGCGAGGACCAGCCGTTCTTCGGCGTCGGCCTCGATCGCAGCGAGGAAGATCGGCTCATGGCGGCGACGACACTCGCCGAATTCGCGACGCCGCTGATGCGCACGATCCGCGACGCCCAACCCAACGGTCCCTATTTCATCGGCGGCTGGTGCACTGCCGGCATTCTCGCCTACGAGGTCGCGCGCCGGCTCATGCAAGAAGGCAGCGAGGTCGGGCTCCTGATGCTCGTTCACTCGGCCAATCCCGTGCATTATCGCCGCATCGGCACATGGCCGCTGCGCTTCAGCAAGCTGCGATACCATCTCTCGACCCTGCGGCGTCTCGACGGCGCACAACGCTGGCATTACGCGATCGACCGGCTACAGGGCATTGCGGAGAGCGTCGGCGATCGCTTCCGGCCGCCGCAGGCGGTGGCGCAGTCGCTCTCGCGAGTCCTCGACAATGCGGCTTTGCGCTACGAGCCGCCGAGCTACGCCGGCGACGTCGCCTTGTTTCAGCCGTCGGATCGTCCCGACGTTCTCGATTATCGTCCGGGATGGCGCGGCGTCGTGCGCGGCGCTTTCGCGTCGTTCGAGATTCCCGGCGGCCATCGCACGATGCTCGAGGCGCCCTATGTCGCCGAACTCGCGAGGCGCATGAGCGCGTGCCTGCGCCGCGCACAGATGCAGACCGACAAGCGCGGCGTTGAACAACGCCGCCGCGCCGCGGGATAGCGCCGATGCAGCCGGTCATCGACGTCTTCTGGACCGATCTCGATGCTGCCGCCGCCGCTTTGCCGCGCTGGCAGGCGTTGCTGCAAGGCGAAGAACTGGCACGCGCCGCGCGCTTCCGCTTCGATCGGGATCGCGACCGCTACATCGCGCGGCGCGGCATCCTGCGGCTGTTGTTGTCGCGGCGGCTCGGCCAAGCGCCAAACCTGCTGCGTTTCATCGCAAACCCCTATGGCAAGCCCGCGCTTGCGAGCGGCGGCTGCGCCTTCAATCTATCGTATTCGCGCGAGCTTGCTTTATATGCCTTCAGCGACGAGATCGCCGTCGGCTGCGACGTCGAGTACCACGACCCGCATTTTCTCCGCGACGATATCCCCGAGCGGCTCTTCTCGCCGGCCGAGCGGCGCGAATTTCGCAGGATTGACCCCGAAGATCGCATCGCGGCGTTCTTCGATGGGTGGACGCGCAAAGAGGCGTTCATCAAAGCCCGCGGCCTCGGCCTCGCGCTGGCGCTCGACCGCTTCGATGTCTCGCTCGCACCGGGCGATCGGCCTGCGCTTTATCGCGGCTGCGAGGGCTGGTCGGCGCGCTCGATCTCGCCGGCGCCACTATGCTCGGCGGCGATTATCGCTGAGGCCGCCGATTGGCGGATGGTCGCGCGACCGCTCGTGGCCTCGACCTTGCTCGCCGACATCGCCGCCGCCGCATGATGTTCCGCGCATCGCGACAAAGCCGATAAAATTGCGCGCGATATATTGAATTTAAGGTTGCCGTTGGCGCGTTAAGCACCCTTATACTGTGCGACAGAAAGCACACGGAACGGAGTCATCTGAGAAGCAGATCGTCTAGCGGTTAGGTGGAGGTTAACGAGGCATACCCGGCTCTTGCCAAAGTGCAAGTCCGCCGGAGAGGGACACCAATGTTCAGGATGATGGTCACGCCGTTACGTGATGCGGCCCCGTATCTCGGTATCGGAACCTACTACGTCGCGGAGGAAAGCGAAGCAGCGCCGCACCACGGGTGGGTCAACGTCAGGTTGGAGTCTCCGCTTATTCTCAACGCGCGTCAGGTACGTATGCTGGTGCAAAAATACGGCACCGACTCACCCGATCCGATGACCGCGCATGCCGGCGCGTGGACGTTGCGCCGCGAGATCCTGCAGATGGGTCATGACGGCATCATTGCTGTCGGCGCCGCGCCCTATGAGGGAAAATTGACGCTCGTCGCCTTGAGCCCCGCGCAGCACAAAGAGCGGCCCTCGAGCGATGGTCGCGCCGGCCGCGGGGGCGCTCGGATCAGCCGTCTCGAATTCGCCGCGCTGCGCTAATCCAAATCGATGAAATAGCGCGACTCACGGGCGAGCGCCGACTAAAGCTTCTTTAACGGCGCCAATCCTAGGCTTGCCGCGACTATCACGGCGCGCAAGCCAGGATTCGGCCCAACATGACGGCGATCGACTGCACGGACTGCTACCTCGCAATCGAAATCGGCGACGGGGTGAGGCGCGCGCTCGTGCAGCACTTCAACCGTTTCATCGCCGACCGGCTCGCCGCGCACGGCGTCGCCGCGCCCGACGAGCGTCGCCGCGAGCACGTCGACCGCGACGCATGGCGGCTCGCGACGATGGTCTTGGACGAGGCCGAAAACGAACTCGTCGGCGCGCTCGATGAGGAGCTTCTCAAGGCCGATCCGCAGAAGGGCGCGCAAGAAATTCTCGCTGCCGTGATCGACGCATCGGTCATCGCGATCGAGCAAGACTATCTCGACGACGCGCGCGGCGGCTTCGAGCCGCTCGCCGCCAGGATCGCGCAGACTTAGCGCGACGGATCCATGCTCCCTCGGAGCATGGGCGGCAGGGCGAGCACGATCCGCACCAGATCGGCCTGGCGGCTCGCGCCGACCTTCTTCAGCACCGCCCGCAGCTGCGTGCGAACTGTCGGCATGCGCACGTCGAATTCCTGCGCGATATCGACCAAGCGCCTTCCTTCGGCGATTCCCGCAGCGACCCGCGCCTCGGCCTTGGAGAGGCCGAAGAGCTGGCTGAGGCGCGGCGCGAGTTCGCTGTGACGCTGCGCGAGATCGCTGACGAACATCAAGGCGCGCGGCGGATTGCCCTCTGCCGCTGTGGCGAGTGGCATGACCAC
>DATGLO010000036.1:0-2848 GCA_035294105.1 Allostellaceae bacterium | reverse complement strand
CCCAATGTGACAGGGCGCGCGGATCCCATTCGCGCGGTGTCCAGGTCGTCGGGTCGGTGATGAAATCCTCGTCGCAGTGATATTCGATCGTCGAGCCCGCCGGGTTCTGGAAGAAGACGAACATGTCCGAGCCGGGGCCGTGGCGGCCCGGACCCCAGAGGCGCTTCCAGCCTTTCATCACGAGCTGAGTCATGCCGACGCCGAGCTCGTCTATATCGGCGACGCGCAGCGACAGGTGCTGCATGCCGGGATTGGGACGCCGCGCGATCAGCAGGTTGTGGTGGTTGATCGAGCCCGGCGCGCGCACGAAGATACCGGCGCCTTTAATGACATCGGACACGGTGAAGCCGAGCCGCTTATAGAACTCGGCCATCTCATCGATATCCGGCGTGTAGACGCCCATATGGCCGAGGTGATCGGGCGTCGCTTTCGGATAGCCGCGCCAGCGCTCGTTCGCGGGATGCGCGGCGCGATTGGGCGGCGCCGTCTCGCGCTTCGCCTTGGTTACTTCGAAAGCGAGGCCGAAGCCGCCGGGTCCGGTGACATGAAGCCGCCCGTCGGCGTCTTCGCTGGTCTTGCGGTCGCGCGCGAGCTCGGCGCCGATCTGTTGCAGCGCCGCTTTGTCGGAGACCGCCCAGACGATCTCGCGCAAGGTCGGGCCTTGCTCGACCGCCGCCGGCAAAGCGCTGTCGCTCGCTTTGCGCAGCTCGATCCGCGTGCGTTCGCCCGCGACCGCGAGGGTTGCGCCGGCAGCGCCGCTATCCCGCGTCTCGAGGCCGAAATCGGCGAGGAAGCGAGCGGAGGTTTCGACATCATCGACGCCGTAGACGACGGCTTCCAATCCCATGATCGGCATGTGCTGTCTCCCTAATGTCCCGCCGTCACGGCGGCGAGTTGTTGACGATAGGCGGCGAGGATCTTCTCGCCGTCGGGCGTCTCGTGGGCCCATTCCTCAACGATCGGCGCGGCGGCGGCGTGCCATTTGGCGACAAGCTCGGGCGACGCCGTGACTAACGTCTGATGCGGCAGGCCTTTGACAAGGCCATCGCCGAAAGACTGCAGGCGATCCCAGAACGCGCCGAGCGCCCGGCTCTCGCTTTCGCCCGAGAACCGGTCGAGGATGGCCTTCGCCGCGGGCGGCAGCGACCGATAGCGCTTTTTGGCGATGAACAACATGCCGGCGGTCGAGCCGAGCGCTGCGTCGATGTGATAGGTCGTCACTTCCTGGAGCTTGAAGGACAGCACAGCCGTCCACCCCAGCATCACGCCGTCGACGGTATGGCGTTGCAGCGCCTCGTATGTTTGCGTAACCGCCATCACGGTCGGCGCCATACCAAGGCGTTGCGCCAGCTCGCCGCCTTCTTTCGATGGCGGAATGATTTTGAGCCCTCTGAGATTGTCGAGCGAAGCAGGCGCGGTGCGGAAATGAAAGCCGGCTTGCGATAGCACGGCGATCATGATCGGCTGAACTTCGTCATATTCGGGATCGAGCAATCCCGTCTGATAAAGCCGCCACATCGCCACCGAAGCGTCCTCGGATTTATCCGAAACGAAAGGCAAGCCGCCGACATTCGAGCGCTTGAACTTGCCTGCGAAATTGCTGTGCGTAAGCCAGGAAATCTGCGCCACGTCGGCGACGACGCGATCGTAGGAATTATCGAGATTGGCTATTTCCATGCCGTCGCGAATATCGATCTTCAAGACGCCGGCGCCGGCCTTGTTGACCCGATCCGCCCAAGGATGGAGCACCTGGTCGGAGAGCGGATTGCCCGGCGGTAAAGCGGTCGCGAGGATCAGCGTCGTCTCGCCATCCGCGCGCGCGGATGGCGAGAGGATGGCGAGGGCGGAAGCCGCGCAGGCGGCCACGAAAAGATATTTCATCAGGGCGACCATCGCTGGCCGGCCGAGAGCGTGTCAAACCAATTTCGGAAATGGGCGCAATTGGGTGGTTTTGTGCGCCACTGGCAGGGGCGGCACTGGCGTCTAACCGGTGCCGTCATCCTCGATTCCGGCTTCGACGACAGCCGTTATCGCAAGACTGCCCGGATGCTCGAAGTGGAGGGTCAACGGGAAAGTATCGTCCAGCGCGAGCGGGCTTTTGAGGTCGCGCAGCGCTATGTAGCGCCGGCCCGGTGCGAGCGCGACGGCGCGCTTCGGCAACAAATCGTAATATTCGAGCGGCGTGCCGTCATGCGCGCGGAAGATCACCGTGCCGACAACAGGCGTGGCGGCGGCGATCAAGCAGTCGGCGGCCGGTCCGTCATTGACGAGTTCCATGAAGAGCGCCGCCTCGGTGACGGCGGGCGGCGCCCAAGGATACGAGACCGTAATCCCGCCCACAGCGAAAAGCTCGCCTCACGCCGCGCGCAGCCCGTAGAGCGCCAACGGCCCGAGCAGCAACGAACGTCGCTTCATTGCAAGAGCGTGATCGTGGCCGACACGGGGAATGCGATCGCGGTGCGGCGGCTCAGTGCGCCTTGACCCGCTTCAACAGCGCCGAGATCTTGCAGCCGAGCGCCACGTTATCGCGCGACAGGGCATGGTTGGCCCGGCGCTGGCCGTCGATGATCCAGCACGCAAAAAAGGACACGGCGATGAAGACAATGAGATGCGCGGCGTCGCTGTATTCGGGCCACCCGAAGCCCGAAGGCGGCACGAAGAAAAACCAGACGCCCAGAGTGCTGAAGACGAGTGCCCAGGAGGCCAAGGCCCAGCCGCCGAGCGCGCAACTGCCGACAATTCCAACGAGGAAGCAGAGATAGGGCACGCTGATACCGTCCAGGGTGAGCAGCTCGGCGACCGCGAAGCATGGCATGATGACGACCGCGGCCGTCACTGCCGTTAGGAC
>DATGLO010000035.1:0-7279 GCA_035294105.1 Allostellaceae bacterium | reverse complement strand
CACGAGCAGCACGGCAGCGGCGCCGCTCGACATATGTGCCTTTGCGCCGGCGCCGTCGGTCAGGTTGACCGCCGTCGCATGGCCCTTGAGCGGCAGCGCACGCGCCAAGAGATCGGCGGGATCGGCCGAGACCGGCGGCGCGACCTCGGCGGTGATGACGAACTTGCCGCTGTTGAGGGCGGTACCGAATTTCGAGGACATGGACTGCAGCCTCACTTCCCCTCTCCGCACGAAGTGGGGAGAGGGAGGGGCCCAGCCCTCTAGGGCTGGGAGGGTGAGGTGTGTCTCAACGACACCCTCTTGTTGCTAAAAGACACCCACCTCACCCTACCCTCTCCGCCCTCGAAGGCGGAGAGGGACAGGACGAGTTAGTACCGATAGTGATCCGACTTGAACGGACCGGCTTGCGGCACGTTGAGATACTGCGCCTGCTTGGCGGTAAGCTTCGTCAGTTTCACGCCGAGCTTTTCGAGATGCAGCGCCGCGACTTTTTCGTCGAGGTGCTTCGGGAGCACGTAAACCTTGTTCTCGTACTTGCCGGGATTGGTCCAAAGCTCGATCTGTGCCAGCACCTGGTTGCTGAACGACGCGCTCATCACGAAGCTCGGATGGCCGGTGGCGCAGCCAAGATTGACGAGCCGGCCCTTCGCCAGAACGATCAGCCGCTTGCCGTCGGGGAAGACCACCTCATCGACCTGCGGCTTGACCTCTTCCCACTTGTAGTTCTCGAGCGCCGCGATCTGGATCTCGCTGTCGAAGTGGCCAATGTTGCAGACAATGGCGCGGTCCTTCATCTGCCGCATGTGATCGAGCGTGATGATGTCGACGTTGCCGGTCGCGGTGACGAAGATGTCGCCGATCGGCGCGGCCTCGTCCATCGTCGTGACCTGATAGCCTTCCATGGCCGCCTGCAGCGCGCAGATCGGATCGATCTCGGTCACCATGACGCGTGCGCCCTGGCTGCGGAGGCTCGCCGCCGAGCCCTTGCCGACATCGCCGAAGCCGGCGACCACGGCGACCTTGCCGGCGAGCATCACATCCGTCGCCCGCTTGATGCCGTCGACGAGGCTTTCGCGGCAGCCATAGAGATTGTCGAACTTCGACTTGGTGACGCTGTCGTTGACGTTGATCGCCGGCACTTTGAGCTTGCCGGCCTTTTGCATCTCGTAGAGGCGATGAACGCCCGTCGTAGTCTCTTCGGAGACGCCCTTGATGTCCTTCAGCAGATCGGGATGCTTCTCGTGCAGCAGCTTGGTCGCATCGCCGCCGTCATCGAGGATCATGTTGGGTTTCCAGCCGTTCGGGCCGGTCAGCGTCTGGTCGATGCACCATTCGTACTCTTCCTCGGTCTCGCCTTTCCAGGCAAACACCGGGATTCCCCGCGCCGCGATCGCCGCGGCCGCTTGATCCTGGGTCGAGAAGATATTGCACGAGCTCCAGCGCACGCTGGCGCCGAGTTCGGTCAGGGTCTCGATCAGCACCGCCGTCTGAATGGTCATGTGGAGACAGCCGACGATCCGCGCGCCCTTCAGCGGCTTCTGCTTGCCGTACTCGGCCCGCAGCGCCATGAGGCCCGGCATCTCGGTCTCGGCGATATTGATCTCCTTGCGGCCCCAATCGGCGAGCTTGATGTCGGCGACTTTGTAATCTGCGGCCATATTCAGAAAGCCCTCTTGAGCTCTTGCGCGAGGTCGGTCTTCTCCCACGAGAAGCCGCCGTCGGCGTCGGGCGTGCGGCCGAAATGGCCATACGCGGCGGTCCGGACGTAGATCGGCTTGTTAAGGCCGAGATGCGTGCGGATGCCGCGCGGGCTGAGATTGACCATCTCTTGGAGAACCTTCGAGAGCTTCTCCTCGTCGACCTTACCCGTACCATCGGTGTTGATGTAGACCGAGAGCGGCTTGGATACGCCGATCGCGTAGGCCAACTGAATGGTGCAACGCTCGGCAAGGCCGGCCGCGACCACGTTCTTGGCGAGATAGCGCGCGGCGTACGCGGCCGAGCGATCGACCTTCGACGGATCCTTGCCCGAGAAAGCGCCGCCGCCATGGGGCGACGCGCCGCCGTAAGTGTCGACGATGATCTTGCGGCCGGTGACGCCGCAATCGCCGTCCGGGCCGCCAATGACGAAACGACCGGTCGGATTCACGTAGAAATTCTCTTCCGGGCACATCCAGCCCTTGGGCAGAATCTTCAAGACGTGCGGGCGCACGATCTCGCGCACCTCTTCTTGGCTGACCTTCTCGGAATGCTGGGTCGACACGACGACCGAAGTGGCGCGCACCGGCTTGCCGTTGACGTATTGAAGCGTCACTTGGCTTTTGGCGTCGGGACCCAGATCGGGAGTCGAGCCGCTGTGGCGGGCATCGGCCATCGATTTGAGAATCTGCTGCGAATACTGCAGCGGCGCCGGCATCAGCTCGGGTGTCTCGGTACAGGCATAACCGAACATGATGCCCTGATCGCCCGCGCCTTCGTCTTTGTTGCCGGCGGCATCGACGCCCTGAGCGATATCGACGGATTGGGCATGGATGATGCACTCGACCTGCGCGGTCATCCAATGGAAGCCTTCCTGCTCGTAGCCGATCGCCTTGATGCGCTGGCGCGCCGCCTCGATCAATTGCTCCTTGGTGATCTTGCCCGGTCCGCGAACTTCGCCGGCCATGACGACGCGTTGGGTCGTCGCCAGCGTCTCGACGCCGAGATGCGACATCGGATCGGCAGCAAGATAAATATCGACGACCGTATCCGAAATCTGGTCGCAAACCTTGTCGGGATGCCCCTCCGACACGGACTCACTTGTAAATAGAAAATCGCCCTTGGCCACGTTTATCTCCTGCCTCTCGGGTCAAGCCGAATCCCGCTTGCGCGAGATCACATAGGATTCGTCCCAGAACCACAATCCGCCGTGTTTCTGCAACACTTCCTTGGTCGCTTCAAGGTAGCTGTTGTCGCTGATCACCTGGGACAGGCGCTGATCTTCGATTTGCGCGACGTAGATAGCCGCGTTCCAAGCGGCGAAAAGTGTCGAGGTACCGATGCTCTCGCTGATCTCGCTCGGCAGCGTATGCATGGCATAGCGGAAAAGCGAGCGCGCGTCCGAATAGGCGTTGAAATTGAGGTCGCGGCCGGCCGCGCCCAAGTCTGCCTTGACCTGGCGCAAAAGCTTGTGGCGATCGGTCATGAACGGATTCTCGCCCGGCCAGACCTTCTGAATGATTTCGAGCCCCGGGTCCTGGCCGTGCGAATGGATGCCGATCAGCCGCCCGCCGGGCCCGAGCGCGCGGGCCAGCGGCGCCACCACTTTCGACGCCTTGAACTCGGTTGACGCACGGGCGCGATAAGGCTGCGAGGCGATGACGAGGTCGTAATCGGCACGCGCCGCGCCGCGCCGCGGCCGCAGCTGATCGAGCAGGAACTTATAATCTTCGCGATAAAGGACGAGGACGACCGGCTTCTCGTAAATCGGGTTGCCGCTGATCTTCGAGACCTTTGCGCGCCAGTTCTGCGCGAGGAAGCCCTGCAGCTCGGTGATCTGAGCCTCGAACTCGTGCGCCGTGTTGCCCAAGAGGCTTTGCTCGTGCCAGACGAGGCTGGTCGCGGCCGAAACCGAATTCGGCGTGAGCCACGGCGCCTCGGAATAATACATGTTCGTCAGGACAAGCACGGTCGCCGGATGCTCGTAAAAGCGGTCCGGCATCTTCTCGAGCGTCAGCCGCACGTCTTCGAGGCTGATTTCCTTGCCGACGATGTAGGAGGGAACGGTGGGGAAACGCTCATGCATCGAGCGCATCACGCGCGTCAGCACCGTGCCATCGCCGACGCCGGCATCGAAGATGCGCAGGCCCGGCGGGTGCGGATGGAGATTGGCGAGCTCCAACGCCACGCGATCGGCCACCACCCACTTCTCGCTGCAGGTGTTGACGAAGAGCAGATATTTCTGTCGGTTGTCGTAGAAGCGGAAATTTTTGTCGGTCGCTCCGGCTTCGGCGACCGACGCGCTTACGGCTGGCGCTGCCGCGCGAGGCGTGGGCGCCGGCGCCGCGAAGGTCGCGGCCGGCGCCGGCATCATCAGGCTTGCCATGCGATTGCGCTGCAAGGGCGAACCGTTCTGCTTCTCGCGCTCGATGAAGGCGCGCACGCGCTCGACCGTCTTGTCGCGCACGCGACCGCCGAACCGCAGCCGGCTGACCAGCTTGCCGTCATTGACCGCAAGCCGGCCGAAGGTCGATTCCGCCATGCCGACGCGGCGGCAAAAACCCGATATCTCCGTGAGGAGCGCTTCGCTCTCCAAGGCCTCGATCCCCTCCCCGCGACCGCGATGTCGCGCAGGCTTAACGAAACCGCAGTCGCAGGTGGGATTCAACCAGAAATTTGCCCATAACTGAAGTGGGGATTTTTATGGGAAAAAAATACCCTACTTAGCCGAAAACCTTACAAAATTGGGCAATCTACTTTGCCCACAAATTGGCTTATCCCCAGACCTCTTTGGCTGTTTCGATGACCAATTTGAGCTTCGCGACCTCGTCGCCCACCGTGACGTTGTTGCCCTCGATGGTGCTCGAGAAGCCGCATTGCGGCGACAGCGCGAGCTGATCGAGCGGGCAGTATTTCGCCGCCGCTTCGATGCGGCGCTTCAAATTGTCCTTGGTCTCGAGCGCCGCGAGCTTGGTCGTGACGAGGCCGAGAATGACGGTTTTTCCCTTCGGCACAAAACGCAGCGGCGCGAAATCGCCCGAGCGCTCGTCGTCGTATTCGAGGAAATAGCCGGTGACGTCGATCTGGTTGAAGAGCACGTCCGCGACCGGCTCGTAGCCGCCTTCGGCGACCCAGGCGCTGCGGAAGTTGCCGCGGCAGAGATGCATCGCCGTGACCATGTCGGCGGGCCTCCCCTTCAGCGAATCGTTGATCAGCTTGGCATAGGTCTGCGGCAGCGTCTTCGGGTCGCTGCCGATATTCTGCACCTGCTCGCGGAGCTTCGGATCGCAGAGATAGGCGAAGTTCACCTCATCGATCTGCAGGTAGCGACAGCCCGCGGCGGCGAGCTCCTGGACCTCTTCGTTATAGACGCGGGCGAGATCGGCATAGAACTCGCCGAGATCGGGATAGGCCTTCTGATCGATCGCCTTGCGCCCGCCGCGGAAATGCATGTTGCTCGGCGCCGGGATGGTGAGCTTCGGCGTCACCTTCGTCACCGATTTCAGGAACTTGAAATGATCGACGAAGATCGGATGCGGCCGGCTCAATTTGCCGTCGACGCGAATGCCCGGCGGCGCAAACTGAATATCGCCGCTATGCGTATGAAAGCTGGCTTTGATGCTCGGCGGCACCACGGTGACGTTCGTGAACTGCTCGAGGAAATCGAGATGCCAGAAGGTGCGCCGGAACTCGCCGTCGGTCGCAACCTGGAAACCGAGATCCTCTTGCAGCTTCACGACATCGCGGATCGCCTTATCCTCGGCCTGGCGCAGCGCGTCGGCGGAAATCTCGCCGCGCTTTTTCTTCTCACGCGCTTCGACCAGTTCTTTTGGACGCAGCAGGCTCCCGACGTGATCGGCGCGGAAGGGCGGCGTGGTACGCGGTGCCATGACGAACTCCTTATGCTTAATGCTTAGTCTTCCCCGGCGGCGGGCTGCAGCGCCAGCGAGCCAACCGCCCCTTTGACCTCGTTGCGATAGAGCGGCGTCAAGATCGCGGCATTGATGAGGCCGACGATCAAGGGCACGGCGGCGATCCAGAAGAGATACTGCGTCGGCACATGCAAGGTGATGAGCCAGCCGCCGACGATCGGCCCGACCACCGAGCCGACGCGCCCCGCGCCGAAGCACGAGCCGACGCCCCAGGATCGGATATAGGTCGGATAGACGTTGGTCTCGCACGAAATGTTGCCGAATTGCAGGCCGAGCAGGCAGAAGCCCGACGCCGCGACCAGCACCATGATCGCCGGCTCGGGCAAGCCGGGCAGACCGATCAGCGCGACGATCGGAATGGCGCAGGCAAAGAGGACCGGCACCGGAATGAAGCCGAACTTGTCGAGAGGCCGCATGATCACGAGTCCGCCGAGCGTGCCGGCGAACTGGAAGGCGGTCGCGGCTAATACGGCGTCGCCGACCGGATAACCGGCATTGGCGAGAATGGTCGGCGTCCACTGATTGATGAAATAGAAGATCATCAGATTGACCGCATTGGACAGCCAGAACATCGGCGTGATCCAGGCGAGCCGGCCCTTGAAGATCGCGCCGTAGGAGAACTTCTCCTTATTCACCTCGTCGCCGATGGTGTAGGTCCCGTTCGGGTCGAGATGGAGGCCGGGCTGTAGGCGATCGATCTGCGCGACAAGTTGCGGATAACGCTCGCGCTTCAGCGACAGGAACTTGATCGATTCCGGCAGGGTGAACATGGCGATGATCGCGACGGCGATCGGCGCCAGGCCGCCGACCCAGAAGAGGATCTGCCAGCCCTGCGTCTCGATATAGGCTTTCGCGACGAGGCCGGGCACGCCGCCGCCGAAGGTGACGCCCGAGAACATCACAACGAACAGCGTCGCACGGATGCGCCGCGGCGCGTATTCGATGACGAGCGCCGTCGCAATAGCCAGCACGCCCGAAATGCCAATGCCGGCGATGAAACGCAGCCAGATCAACTGGTTCAAATCCTGCGAGAGCACCGAGGCCCAGGTGAAGACGCCGAAGAACAAAAGACCGCCGATGATCGCGGTGCGGCGTCCGTAGTGATCGGCGATCCATCCCATGACCGGCGGACCGATCAGCCCCGCCACGAGCCCGGCGCTGAACAAGCCGCCGAGCGCCGCCGGGCTGACATGCCATTCCCGGATCAGCACCGGCGCCGCGAACGCGGCCGCACCGATGTCGTAGCCGTCGGACATCACGACCAGAAAGCACACCAGCACCAAGATAATGTGAAATGCGCTAATCTTTTGCGCGTCGATGATGCGCGCGAGATCGACGGTTTGCGCTTGTGCCACGATCGATATCTCCCCTCGGCGCGGCTGTATCGCCGCGCGTCTTGGGGCCATTAAGTCAAAGCGAAAATGCCGGCGCAACCTCTTTGCTGCCCACTCCCGCGGGTGGGCCGCGCTTATGGCGCCGCTGCCGGTTGGATCGGCGGCGGGTTGGCCGGCGCGACCGCCGGCGGCGTCGGCGCCGCGGCAGCCGCGGCTGTCGGCGGCGATACCGGCGCCGGCTCCGAGGTATCGTTCTTGACCTGATCGACGCTCGGGAGCTGGTTCGCGTTCCAGCCGCCGCCCAGCGCCTCGATC
>DATGLO010000034.1:0-6215 GCA_035294105.1 Allostellaceae bacterium | reverse complement strand
GGTCTCGGTCGTCCATTCCATGCAGTGCTTCAAGACCTCGGGCGGATGGCCGGCCGAGGCGAGCTCGTGGCGGTATTTGCGCAGGCTCGCCAGGAAGCGCTCGCGGCCCATGAAGCCCGAGACGAAAACCGGCCAGCCGTTGCGCGCGGCGCGGGTGATGCTCGAATCGCGCGAGGCGACGCCCATGAGATTGGGCCGCTTCTTGCGATAAGGCGCGGGCACGATGCGCTCGAACAGCCAGCCGGAATAGTTCGGCGTCTGAAAGCGGTAAGGCGCGTCCTCGATCGTGTGCTCCCAGAGCTTCTCGGCGATCTCGAGATTCTCCTGGGTCATCGACTTGATCTGGTAGTCGTAATCGAGTCCGAAGCCGACGCCTTCCTCGGCATGGATGCCGCTGCCGACGCCGTACAACACTTTTCCCTTGGCGAGATGGTCGAGGAGATTCATCTGCTCGACGAGGTGAACGGGATGATGCAACGGCACCACGACCACGGCCATGCCGAGCCAGGCCTGGGTCAATTGGGGAGCGACGTAAGAAGCGATTTGGAACGGCGCGCTGCCGGTCGGCGAGTAGCCGTGGAAGTGATGTTCGGGGAAGAACACACCCTTGAAACCCATCGCGTCGGCGGCAAGCGATTGCTCGATGATCGCATCGATCACCTGCTCGTCCTGCGCCGCGTCCCACGAGCGCGGGAAGTGAATGACCGAGAATTCCATCGAGCCGGCTGCCTTTCGCGGGGCGTTCCATCGTTTATGCGATAAAAGTCGAGGATGAGGGCGGCCAAGTCAAGCGGGATGGGGCAATTGCGTCCTCACGGCCGCGGTCATAAGCTTGCGCAAAAGAGGCGAGGGCAACGACTTTCGTCTAAGGCCTGGGGGGAAGATGGCCGCGGTCAACGTCACCGATTTCATCGATGGGCAGCGTTTCAGCCGGCTGCAGCTCGCGGTCGCGATCTGGTGCGGCGTGCTGGTGGCTCTCGACGGTCTCGATGTGCAGATCATCGCTTTCGTCGCGCCGGTGATCGCGCCGTCCTGGGGCGTGCCAATCGCGGCCTTCGGCCCGATCTTCGGCCTTGGCCTCCTCGGCTTCATGCTCGGCGCGCTGATCGCGGGACCGTTCGCCGATCGCTATGGCCGCAAGCCCGTGATCGTCGTCTCGGCGGCGATCCTCGGCATTTTCAGCCTCGCGACTGCCGATGCGCATACGCTGGGCCAGCTTTTGATCCTGCGCGTGCTGACCGGCCTCGGCCTCGGCGGCGTGCTGCCGAACGCGGTGGCGCTGACCTCGGAATATGCGCCGCGCCGCAATCGCGCGATGGTGATCGCGGTGATGTTCTGCGGCTATTCGATCGGCGGCGGCATCAGCGCTTTGGTGAGCGCGCGCCTCATTCCGGCCTACGGCTGGCCCTCGGCTTTCGTTTTCGGCGGCGTCATCCCCCTCTTGCTCGCGCCCGCGATCTATTTGTGGGTTCCGGAATCGATCGATTTTTTGGCGCAGCGGACGCGGCGCAGCCAGCAGATCGCGGCGCTGCTCAACCGCATTGCCGCGAGAGCGATGTTCAAAGGCGACGAAACCTTCGTCATCGCCGAAAAGAACATGAAAGGCTTCACGGTAAAGCATCTTTTCACCGAAGGGCGAACGGCGACCACCTTGCTGCTGTGGCTCGCCTTCTTCTGCAATCTGCTCGTGCTTTATCTGCTCGCCGCTTGGCTGCCGGCGATGATGCAGGCGGCAGGCGTTCCGATTGGTCAGGCCATCGTCTTCACCGCTTTCCTCAATCTCGGCGGCATCATCGGCACCTGCGCCTTGGGTCCGCTGATGTCGCGCTGGGGCGCGGCGGTCGTGATCGCGATCCTCCATATGCTTGCCGCGATCTCGACCGTGACCATCGGTGTCGCCGGCAATAACACGACGTTGCTCGCGCTCGGCATTTTCGGCGCCGGCTTCTGCGTCATCGGCGGGCTCAACTTCCTCAACGCGCTCGCCTCCAGCAAATATCCGACCGCGATCCGCTCGACCGGCGTCGGCTGGGGACTCGGCATCGGCCGTATCGGCTCGATCGTCGGCCCGATCATGGCGGGCGTGCTGCTTGCCGGCCATGTCAGCCTGCCGCAGCTTTATTTCATCGCCGCGGTTCCGGCGCTGATCGTCGGCCTTGCGGTGCTGCCGCTCGGGAGCCGCAACGAGGCCGTAACGCCGGTGCTGGCGGACTAATCGACGATGTAATTGCCGGCTTCGCTTTTGAGCGGCGGGGCTTTGGCGTCGAAGGAGACGCCGAGCGGATCGCCGCCTTGCGCGACGATCTCCGCCTGTTTCAGCATCAAGCGCCGCAGCATCACGACGCCTTGATCTGTGGTCGCGAGATGCTCTTCGGAATGGAGCGTCATCGGGCCTTGGCCGGTCTGCGCTTCGTAATCGTCGGGGAAGCGCTGATGCTCTTCCGCGGTCATCTCCCACCAGCTCTTGCCGCCGGGCTTGGTGAAACCGCGCTGCCAGCCGGGCGTTTTCCTGAGTGCGGCGTAAAGAATGTAATGCGTGTCGTCGACCGGCAGCAGCCAGCTCACCGATTCGCATTTACCCGAGCGCGACGGCACGGTGTCGGGCACCAGCCGCGCGTTCGGCAGCACGCCCTCGACGATCCTGAGGAAGGTCTTGCCGCCGTCGGCCGGGCGGCGCGATACCGTCTTGATGCCATGCGGCGTCAATTCCCAAGTGATCTTCGGCATCCGGCTCATCAGCTCGTTGAATTGCGTGCCGCTGTTCGAGCCATGCAGGATCGGCACGTGATAATGATCGGGCACGTTGTCGAAATGATGGGTCCAGCTGCAGGGAATGACGACCGGGCCGCTGGCGATGAGATTCGAAGCCTCGACGACCTCATCGGGCGCCAATTCGTCGAGCACGTCCCAGCGCGGCAGCACCGGCTTCTTCTCGGGCGGGCCGAGATAGGCAAAGACGAGGCCGTAGCGTTCCTGCACCGGATACCAGGGCTGGCGAATGTAGTCGCGATGCCGGCCGAGTTCGGGCTCGCAAGGCTGCTCGAGGCAGCGGCCTTCGACATCGAAAAGCCAGCCGTGATAGCAGCAGCGGATGCCGCGCTCTTCAACCTTGCCGTAATAGAGCGTGGTGCCGCGATGCGCGCAGCGCGGATAGACGAGACCGGCGCGGCCCTTGCCATCGCGGAAGAGGATCAGATCCTCGCTCAAAACGCGAATTTGCTTCGGCCGGTTGGTCGCCTCGCTGGAGAGCGCGACAGGATGCCAGTAGCGGCGCAAGAACTCGCCCATCTTGGTGCCCGGCGCGGTGTCGGTCAGGTCACGATTGGTCGTGCCGGGCTTGCGGCCGTAAGCCGTGCCTTGATCGATATCGGTGCCGAGCGCCATGACGCTTCCTCCGCGGAACGGTGCTGAGGATTATTTAGGCACGGCGCGCCGTCGTCAATTATCCGCTAGATTTGCGGCGATGGCAGCGCAACGCGCCTTGATCGTGGGCGGCTCGGTGGGCGGTTTGTTCGCCGGCCATCTCTTGCGCGCGCAAGGCTGGGATGTGACCGTCTTCGAGCGCAGCGGCAACGCGCTCGCCGATCGCGGCGCCAGCATCGGCACGCGTCCCGAGCTTTTCGGCATCATGCGCCGCATCGGCATCCCGCTCGATCCCTCGGCCGGGGTCGAGGTCAGCGGCCGTATTTGCCTCGATCGTTCCGGCGCGGTGATCGCCGAGCGCGCGATCGTTTCGACCAACAGCGCCTGGGATCGCGTCTACCGCCCGCTGCGCGCGGCGTTTCCCGATGATTGCTATCGCGACGGAAGCCGCGTCGAGCGGATCGAACTGGGTAAAGACTGCGTCACCGCGATCCTAGAGGGCGGCGTGCGCGAGACCGGCGATCTCCTGATCGCGGCCGACGGCATCCATTCGACCATCCGCGCGCAGCTCATCCCCGAGGTGACAGCACGCTATGCGGGCTATGTCGCCTGGCGCGGCGTGATCGAGGAAAGCGAGATGACGGCGGCCGAGCATGCGCTGCTTTTCGGCCGCATGTGCTTCGCCCTGCCGGCGGGCGAATTGCTCCTGGCGCTCGGCATGCCGGGGCGCGATGCGGATACGCGGCCGGGACACCGCCGCTATTACTGGATCTGGTTCCGGCCTGCGGACGAAGCGCGCGCTTTGCCGGCGCTGTGCACCGATGCGAGCGGGCGCTGCCATGGCAGCTCGATCCCGCCGCATCTCGTGCGGGCCGAGGTGATCCGCGCGTTGCATGACGCCGCCGAAGCGAGCTTCGCGCCGTCGCTCGCCGCCATCATCCGGCGTACGCCGCTTCCCTACCCGCACGGCATTTTCGATGTCGAGACGCCGCGCATGGTCTTCGGCCGCGCGCTGCTGCTGGGCGATTCCGCTTTCGTGGCGCGGCCGCATGTCGGCACCGGCATCACCAAAGCGGCGCTCGATGCGCAAGAGCTTGCGGACGCGTTGGCCGAAGAGCGCGGTATCGCTGCGGCCCTCGCGCGTTACGAGCGCGAGCGCGTGGCTTTCGGCAGCGCGCTGGTGGCGCGCGCGCGGCATCTCGGCGTCTATCTCGAGGCCGCGGCGAGGCAGCGCGGCGCGGCGGAGCGACAGCCCGACACCGTGCTTGCCGAGTACGGCACGGCCGGGAAGATCGCATAACGGCCATGCCGAAAGCCGCTGGCTGACATGAGTCGCCGGCGTTTGAAAGGCCGCGCGTAGCCTCTCATACTCGTCGCATGACTCCCGCCGAAACCGCCGAAGTCGCCGAAATCGATACGCTCGAAGTCACCGAGCCGGGCATAGCTGTCGCCGCCGCGACCGCGCATGGCGTCGATAGGGTCGCGCTCGGCATTCTCGGCGCGTTGAGCTTCTGTCATCTGCTGAACGATCTCATCGCCTCGATCGTGCCGGCGATCTACCCGGTTTTCCGCGATACGTTTCGGCTCGATTACGCGCAGATCGGCCTTATCACGCTGACCTATCAGTGCACGGCGTCGATCTTCCAGCCGGTGGTCGGCGCCTATACCGATAAACATCCCAAGCCCTATTCACTCGCGGCGGGGATGGGCTTCACGCTCCTAGGCCTTGTGTTGCTGGCACGCGCGTCGAGCTTCGAGGCGCTGCTCGTCGCCGCGGCGCTGGTGGGGCTGGGTTCGGCCGTGTTCCATCCCGAAGCCTCGCGCGTCGCGCGCATGGCGTCGGGCGGACGGCACGGTCTTGCGCAATCGCTGTTCCAGGTCGGCGGCAATTTCGGCTCGTCGCTCGGGCCGCTGCTCGCCGCCTTCATCATCGTGCCGCTGGGCCAGGGCAGCATCGGCTGGTTCACGCTCGCAGCGCTGCTCGCGATCCTTTTGCTGACGCGCATCGGCGGTTGGTACAGGGCGCATCGCGCGGCCACCCAAAAACGCGTCGCACGTCACGCGCCCGCAACCCATGCGCCCCTGTCGCGGGCGAAGATAGCGCTGTCGCTGTTCGTGCTGCTCGCGTTGATCTTCTCGAAGTTCTTCTATACGGCCGGCCTCACCAACTACTACACCTTTTATCTCATCGACCACTTCGGCCTCTCGATCCAGACGGCACAGCTCTATCTTTTCAGCTTCCTCGCCTCGGTCGCGGTCGGCACGGTGATCGGCGGCCCCATCGGCGACCGCATGGGCCGCAAATTCGTCTTATGGTTCTCGATCCTCGGCGCGCTGCCTTTCACCTTGATGCTGCCTTACGCCAATCTTTTCTGGACCGGCGTGCTGGCGGTGGTGATCGGCGTGGTGACGGCGTCGGCCTTCGCGACGATCCTCGTTTATGCGCAAGAGCTGATCCCCGGCCGCATCGGCCTGATCTCGGGCCTGTTCTTCGGCCTCGCTTTCGGCATGGCCGGCATCGGCGCGGCGGCGCTCGGCTGGCTCGCCGATCTGACAAGCATCGGCTACGTTTACAAGGTGTGCTCGTTCTTGCCGCTGATCGGCTTCTTGACGTTCTTCCTGCCCGACATCGAATCCGTGCATTCGCAACGGAAACGCGCCAAGGCCTAGGCGGCGAAGGTTTAGTGTCCGGTCGCGATCGCGGCGACCTCTCGCGGGTCGTCGGGCGGGGCGTTGCCGCGCCACACGACATGCAGATCGGGCCGCAGCAGCAATAAGTCGTAGCCGTAAACGGCGCGCGGCGCCGCGTCGCGGAAATCAAGCGACGTGACTTTGGCGCCGTGCTGCGCGAT
>DATGLO010000033.1:0-7080 GCA_035294105.1 Allostellaceae bacterium | reverse complement strand
GGGGGTCCAGGGCAACATCGCATTTGGATCCCTGGATTCCCGCTTTCGCGGCAATGACGAAGTTTATGAATCGACTGCGGCTAATCCCAATCGACCGCCGCGCGCGCGACGTCGATCTCGCCGCTCGGCGACAGGGTGACGAGGTTGACGGTGCGGGCGTAATCGGGCGAGCCCGAATAATAAGCGAGGGTCTTGTCGCCGCCGACGCGCACATGGCGGTTCCAATGGCCGAGCGCCACGTAATCGGCCTTGGTCGCCGCGATCTCGTCGTCGCCGATCAGCCAGCCCGGGCGAAGCGCAGTCGAGCGGTCGACGGCCGGCACGTAATGACCGTGCGCCATCGCGATCTGCCAGAAGCTCGAGCGCGGCCGCGGCGCATCGAGCGGTGCGCTGTCGCCATAGTCGCGATGCGCGTTGCCCCAGATCTCGAGCGCGAGATCGGGAAACGATACCGCGCCTTCATCGGTTACGCCGATGACGCGCACATTCGCCGGCGCCGCGACGCCGCGATGAAAGACCGATTGGGCGATCGCCGGATCGTGATTGCCCGGGAGGATGACGACCGGCATGCCGGCATCGGCGAGCAGCCGCGTCGCGCGATCGAGCAACCCGTCAGAAAGGCGATTGTTCTCGAACGTGTCGCCGGCAAGGAGAACGACGTCGGCGCGCGCGCTGCGCGCGGCGGCGAGCACGACGCGCAACCCCGCCGTGCCGTCGCCCTTGTGCAGCGGCTCGGTGAAGCCCTCGCTGACATGGACGTCGGAGCTGTGCACGATGCGCAGCGTGCGGCGCGGCAAGGCAAAATCGCGCCTCTGCGAGACCAAAGAAGGCGAGGTTAAGGGCTTGTCATGGGTCATGATCGCGCGGCGCTATAGAATGCGGGCGCCGCAAACGTCAATTAATTTGCGTGCCGGGCCGATCGCGGTAGACTCCCGCGTAGCTTAGGCAAAGGGATCACGAGACATGCGCTTTGTTGTCGATGCGCCCAACGGCAAATCCTGGTTTCGTCTCGAGACCGAGGTCGAGGCGGCTCAGGAATCGCAGATGATGCGCCACGCGGTCGAGAAATATTTCCGCATCGAGCGCGAGAAGGCGGTGCAGAGCTATAAGCCGGTATCGAAAAGCTTCATCGAGCAGGATATCGGCCTCAACGCACATATCCAGCGCGAGATGCCGATGTTCATGACCTTGCGCGATCAGGACGGCAAAGCACATGTCACGGCGATGCTGCCGCCGGGGGGCAAAAGCAGCGGCCGCATCATCGTCGTCGGCCCGGCCAATGCCGATCCCTATCCGAGCGAAGGCGATGCGATCAAGGCGCTGGGCGATCATTTCGGCCTCAGCCTCGAGCGCGATCGCTGCTATCCGTATCAACGAGGGTAAGGAGCACGTCATGACGCTCGAAGAATTCGCCGCCGAATGCCACCGCGCCCTGAAGGCGAAGCCCGGGGTCGAAGGCCGCCGCCAAGTCTGCGTGCTCGTCGAGGAGGCCTGCAAAGACAGCGCCTTCGTCGCCGCGAATTTCGGCCCCGGCACAGGACAGCGCGACATCCTTTACGAAGATCCCGAGCTCGGCTTTTGCATCTGCGCGCATTCCTATGGCGATGCGCGCGAGAGCCAGCCGCACGATCATGGGCCCTCTTGGGCGATTTACGGCCAGGTCGCGGGCGAGACGGTGATGAGCGACTGGACGCTCGTCGAGCCGGCCGGCGAAGGCAAGATGGGCAAGGTCAAATTCGCCCGAAGCTATACGCTCACCCCCGGTAAGGCGCATCTCTATAACGAAGGCGACCTCCACTCGCCGCGCCGCGACGGCCCGACCAAGCTGTTGCGCATCGAAGGCTGCGATCTCCAGAAGGTCCGCCGGTTCGGCTATCGCGCCGCGTAACGGCTCAGTATTGCAGGTGGATGCGCGCGGCGAAGATCGAGACCGGACCGCGCGCGCTGTTATAGGCGGGATCGTCGACGAACTGATAATCGAGCGACACCGACAACGGCGTGAAAAGCTGCGCGCGGTAATAGGTCTCCAAGATCCGCTCGGGCGCATAAGAGAGCTTGCCGTCGCCGACCAGGATGCCGAGCCCGCCGGCCGCGAAATAGCTGCGATGCTGCCGCGTCAGCTCGTTCTGCGCGAGGCCGACGCCGACCGTATCGCCCTTGCGACCCCAGCGCGCGCCTTTGAGGCTGATGCCGACGGACTCGCTCTGATCGATATCCTCGAAAGCCCAGCTCTCGGTATGGCCATTCGATAGGCTGAAGCGGCCGAAGACGCCGAGATCGGCGGTCACCTCTTGCTGCAGGTTGAGGACGAAGCCCGGCTTCCAGCGCGAGCGCCGCGTCACGACGATGTTGCCGCCGTTCTGCGCCGCCTGATCGTTGCTGCCCATCGGCGCGCGATTGGCGAAGACCAGCGTGCGCAAGACGCCGGCGCGCGCGCCGAGCGCGAAATGGTTCTCGAGCTCGGCGACCGAGCCGAAGCTGTGCCAGAAGCGCGGCTCGAGATCGCGCTGATTGGCGATCTTGGACTCCAAATACCAGCCGCCGCGCAACGTCCATTGGGGATGAATCCATTCGACCGCCGCGCCGTCGCTGTAGCCTTTGGAATCGGCGGGATAGTCCCAGGCGCCCGCCGCCCAGATCGCGCCATTCATGAAATCGTTGCGCGGATCGCCGGCATAATCGTTGGTGTCGAAGATATCGGTCGGCGAATATTTGCCCGCGGTCACGGTGACGCGGTTCGCATCCTCGACATCGGCAAGCTGATTCTCGTCGGCATCGATATTCACCAAGCCGCCGCCGAGGCCGAAATTCTGCCGCACGAAAAGCCGCGCGACATTGGGCTTCGGCGTATCGAAGCCGCCTTTCTGCGCCTCGCCATTGGGAAAACCGGCGACGCCCTCGGTCTTGGAAAGACCGAAGCCCTGATTGAATTCGGGATCGAAATAGAGCGCGCCGCCGCTGTCCCACGGCAAACGCCGGCCAAGGAACAACGTGCCGGTCGAGGATTCGCGGCCGCGCGGCGCGGGATCGAGGCTGTTCTGCCCGCGATAGGGCGAATGAAAGCGCAGATTGCCTTGCTCGATGAAGGTCGTCTGCGCGTGGAAGCTCCAATCCTCGGGCGTGACAGCGCCGGCGCTTTCGCCGCGGCCATTCCCCTGGTCGTTCCCGGGCGTGGGAACCGGCGCCTCTTGCGCGCGAAGCAGGTGCGGCGCGGCCAACGCCATCGCCAGCAGCATTCTCGCGATCAATCGCGCTATCCGCGCCATCCTTGCCCCCCGCGCTGCCATGGCGCTGCGTGCCCGAATCGCGTGGTGACTTACACTATGCCGTTCTTGCCGGAAAGCGCACTTTGGCGCGCGATCGGAAATCAGCGCGTTTGTTGCTCTGATATGACAAGGCAAGCCTAGCGGCGGAGCCCACCCGGCACAGCCGAGGCGCTCGATGCGCCCCAATTGACGATGTAAGCCTCGCCGCGTTCGAGGAACGAGGACACGACGCGCGTCAGGCGCTCCGGCTGATCGGATTCGATCACATGCGCGGCATCGTAGATGTAAGCCAGATGCGAGCCGGCGATTTTCGCCTTGAGATAGCGTCCGGTCTCGCGCGGGATGATCTCGTCCTTAGTTCCCATGAGGATCAAGGTCGGCGCGGCGATCGCACCGACCCGGCCGGAGAGCGTGCCGTCGGTCAGCGATGTCGCGCCATAATGATCAAGCATGCGGCGATTGCCCTGTACTTGCTCCATCGGCTTTGTCATCGGCGGCGCGCGATCGGGGTAAGCGAAGAGCGCTTTACGCAACTCGGCGGGATCGCTCGGCAGCCCGGTCTTGCCGCCCGCGGGCACGCCCGCCGGCGCTTCGAGCACGAGATGATCGAGCTTGTCGGGATGCTTGACCGCGAGCCAGAGCGCTTCCCAGCCGCCGAAGGACGCGCCGATCACGTCGCAACGCTTGCCGATCGCGACGTTGACGAAAGACGCGGCGACGTCGGCCAGCGCCTCCATCGACGCGACCGATGCGTGCGGCGCCGTGCCGTCGAAGCCGGGGGTCACCGGCATATAGACCGTGCGGCTTTGCGCCAGCGCCTCGATCGGCTTGCTGATGCCGATGCCGGCGGCGGGATGGAGATAGAGCAGCGGCTCGCCGCTGCCGCCGACGAAATAGGTGACCGGTCCGGAGCCGACCCGCGTTTCCTTGCGCTCGAAATTGGCCATGGGTCGCTCCTCAAAGGTCCTTGAGCGCCGGTTGCACGCGGTCGCGAAACAGCTCCATGCCGCGGCGGACGACCGCGTCGGGCATGTTGCCAACCTTCATCGTGAACTGCTCGACACCGTGGCCGAGCACCTTATGCACGCGCTTGATCTGCTCGATGACGGTCGCAGGGCTGCCGCAATAGACCGAGCCGGATTCGATCTGCTCTTCGAGGCTGCGCGCGCGCAAGGTTGCCAGTCGCGCCTCGAACCGGTCGCTCGAGCCTTCGCGCTGGTAATAGCGCGTCTTTTGAATGACGAGCTGCTGCGCGCTGCGCTGCGGCCGCATCAGGATGCGGTGGAAATAATCGAGACCCTTGCGCATATGCTCGCGCGCCTCTTCGTCGCTCTCGGCGATGCAGGTGTGGTGGCCGATGAGGATGTCGTCCGGCTTCGGCTCCCAGCCATGGGCGCGCGCCACCTTGTAGTAAAGATCGATATTGGCGCGGGCAATGTTGAGATCGGCGATCAGCACGATACCGAGCTTCGCGCCATGCTGCGCGACGAATTCGACCGATTCCTCGTTCGTGCCCGACATCAAGAGCCGGGGGTAAGGCTTCTGATAGGGTTTCGGCCAAATCGAGACCGAGGGAAACTGGTAGAACTCGCCTTCCCAGCCGAAGGGCTCGGGCTCGGTCCACGCCTTGACGATCAGCGCCACCGCCTCGCGCAGCCGCTCGCGCGAATCCGACGGCGGGACGTTATAGGCTACGTATTCGTGCGGAATGCCGCGCATCATGCCGGCGATCAGCCGCCCGCCCGACATCACGTCGAGCATCGCATATTCCTCGGCGACGCGAATCGGATTGAGCAGCGGGATGAGGTTGCCGAGGATCGCCAAGTTGACGCGCTTGGTGCGATAGACCAGCGACGAGGCGATGAGGTTTGGATTGGACATCAGCCCATAAGGGCTGAAGTGATGCTCGTTGCAGCCGATCGAATCGAAGCCGCACTCCTCGGCATAAGCCATGCAGTTGATATAGCTCGCATAGAGCTGGCGGCCGCGCTCCGGATCGAAGTCCTTGTTGCTGACCGGCCATTCGGTCGGCTCGCGCGGATATTCGGTCCACGGCATCAGATGGAAAAAGTTGAACTTCATAGGTTTCGCGGCCTCTCACGCTGCTGCGAGTATGCGTCCGCGCTGCGTCGCCTTCAACTCGCCGCGCGCGCGCTCTAAAGTCGCTCTTGCCCACATATGCCGGTGACTCCCATGTCCGACGCCTCGCGCGACCTCGCCGCCCACCAGCCCATTCGCCTCGCCGACTACAAGCCGCCGAATTTCCTGATCGATTCGGTCGATCTCGTCTTCGAGCTCGGCGAGGAAAAGACGAGCGTCAAAGCGCGGCTGGCGATGCGCCGCAATCCCGCGGCGCGCGAGCCTCAGGCCGCGCTCAAGCTCGACGGGCGCGAGCTCGAACTGATCTCGCTCGCCTTGAACGGCGAAAAGCTCGGCGCCAACCGCTATGTGCAAGATCCGGAATCGCTTACGGTCGCCACGGTGCCGGACGCGTTCACGCTCGATATCGAGACCCGCATCGAGCCGCAGAACAACACCGTGCTATCGGGCCTCTACAAGTCCGGCGGCAATTTCTGCACCCAATGCGAACCCGAAGGCTTCCGCCGCATTACCTACTACCTCGACCGGCCCGATGTGATGGCGCGATTCACGACGACGATCCTCGCCGACAAGGCGCGCTATCCGGTGCTGCTCTCGAACGGCAACCCCGCCGACCGCGGCGAAAGCACCGGCGGCCGGCATTGGGCGAAATGGGTCGATCCGTTTCCGAAGCCGTCCTATCTATTCGCTCTCGTCGCCGGCGATCTCGTGCCGTTCCGCGACAGCTTCACCACCAGCAGCGGCAAGAAGGTGCCGCTCGCGATCTGGGTGCGCAAGGGCGACGAGGACAAATGCAGCCACGCCATGGCGTCGCTGAAGCGCGCGATGAAATGGGACGAAGAAAAATTCGGCCTCGCTTACGATCTCGATGTCTTCAACATCGTCGCCGTCAGCGACTTCAACATGGGTGCGATGGAGAACAAAGGTCTCAACATCTTCAACACGAAATACGTCCTGGCGAAGCCCGAGACCGCAACCGATGTCGACTTCCAGGGCATCGAATCGGTCATCGGCCACGAATATTTCCACAATTGGACCGGCGACCGCGTCACCTGCCGCGACTGGTTCCAGCTTTCGCTGAAAGAGGGCCTCACCGTCTATCGCGACCAGGAATTCTCGGCCGATATGGGCAGCCGCGCGGTGAAGCGCATCGGCGACGTGCGCCGCCTGCGCGCGGTGCAGTTTCCCGAAGATGCCGGGCCGCTCGCCCACCCGGTGCAGCCGGCGCAATACATCGAGATCGACAATTTCTACACGGCGACCGTCTACAACAAAGGCGCCGAAGTCGTGCGCATGATCGAGACGCAGCTCGGCACGGAAGGCTTCCGCAAAGGCATGGACCTTTATTTCAAGCGTCATGACGGACGTGCCGTGACGATCGAGGATTTCGTCGCCGCGATGGCCGACGCCAACGGCAAAGACTTCTCTCATTTCCTCGCCTGGTACAAGCAAGCGGGAACGCCCGAGCTGACGGTGGAGGACAAATACGACGCGGCGGCCAAGACCTACGACCTGACGATCGCGCAGACGACGCCGCCGACGCCGGGGCAGAGCGAGAAGGAGCCGCTGGTCGTGCCGGTCGCGATGGGGCTGCTTGGCGCCGACGGAACGGAGCTGCCGACGAAGCTCGCGGGCGAAAGCGCCGCGGTCAAAGGTACGCGGGTGTTGGTGCTGAGCGAGGCGAAGCAGACCTTCCGCTTCGTCGAGGTACCGA
>DATGLO010000032.1:0-3722 GCA_035294105.1 Allostellaceae bacterium | reverse complement strand
GAAGAACGCGGGCGTGCACGAGTATCTGATCAAGCCGGCGAGTGGCGGCGCGATCCTCGCGCGGCTGGCGTCGGTCATCAATAATCCGCGGCCCTTCGTTCGCACCGACGGTTATTTCGGACCGGCGCACCGTTCAGCGCGCGAACCGCGCGACGTAACCGGATTATGAGCGGGCAGGCGGGCGCATAGGATGCCGACGGCCATTCCGCGCCCGCGCGGCTACATCGATCCGCCGCCGCGCTCGCGACTCAGTGAATTCGCCGGTACGAGCTTCGACGCGGAAGACATAACCCGCGCCGAGCGCGCGGTCGCCAAGGTGCTGGAGAAATATCCGACCTTGCTCGGCGATGAAGTCGCCCGCCTGGTCGCCGCCTGGGCCGCCGCACCCGAGAAGCTCGACAGCGAGAGCGTCGCGCCGGTCTTCGCCGCGGCGCATGATCTCGCCGGCTACGGCGAAACATTCGGTTATCCGCTCGTCACGATCCTGTCGCGATCGCTCTGCCGGTTGTTGACGATGGGCGATCTCAATCGCAGTCATATGACGACGGTGGTCGAGGCGCATATCAATGCGCTCAACGCCGTGGTCAAGAACCGCATGCAAGGCGATGGCGGTGAAACCGGCCTCTCCTTGGGCGTGAGCCTCGACAAGGCCATCATCAAATTCCAATTGTCATTCGGTGCCGAGCAGCCGAGCCGGCTGCATGCCGAGATCGCTGCGCTGCAGACGAAAAAATAAGCGCGCGGCGCGCACTAGCGCCGACGCGGCGAATGGACCAAAATGCGCGGTATCCGCTGCACGGTCATTATGGGAGGAAATTCGATGGAACCCTTGCCGAAGGGCGCAAACTTCGTTCGCGCGAAAATGCTGTGGGAGATCGGCCTGCATATCGCGGGCAATCCCCTGACGCCCTATGGCGGCAATCGCGACACGTGCATCACCGTCGGCAGCGGCGGCCAGGACACCTTCAAGCCGTGGCTGCGGCTCGCCAGCGGCTCGGCAATCATGGCCGAGGATGTCTGCCGCGGGAATCTCGAAATGGCTTTCGTAAACCCCTCGGCGATGCTCACCCAAGCGTATCGCGGCGTCGGCGTCTTCAAGAAGCCGCTGCCAGTGCGCGTGGTCGCGAGCTATCCGAGCTGGGACCGCTTCGTCGTCACCGTCAATCCGAAATGCGGCGTCACGACGCTCGCGCAGATGAAAGGCAAGCCGCTCAAGATCTCGGTGCGCGAAGACCCGACGCATTCGACCCATGTTCTGGTCGAGCAGGTGCTGTCGCTGCACGGCTTCACATTGAAAGACGTCGAAAGCTGGGGCGGCAAGCTCGTGCTCTGCGGGGGCCCCGGCGATGTGCGCCGGCTCGACCCGGTCGCCCGCGGCGAGATCGATATGGTCTTCGATGAAGGCATCAAGACCTGGCTGCCGCATGTGCTGAAGAACGGCATGGTGCCGCTCGACCTCACCGAGAAAGAGCTCGCCCATCTCGTTTCGCTCGGCTGGCGTAAGAAAATCCTACCGCCTGAGCGTTGCGAGGGGCTCAAGGCGCCGCATACCTGCATCGATTTCAGCGGCTGGCCGATCTATTGCAGCGCCAATCTCGACGAGAAGATGGTCTATGACGTCTGTGGCGCGATCGCCGCGCGCGATTTCGAGATGCCGTGGGAACCCGGCGAGCATCACAGCATCACCCAGGTTTTCGGCGAGAGCGATGAGACGCCGATCGACGTGCCGCTCCATCCCGGCACGGAGCGCTGGATGCGCGAGAACGCGTCGAAATTCAAGTAGCTTCGGCCGACGCCGTCGCTTTGGCGCCGTGAAGATGGCACTCGACCGTCCACGCGCCGTCGCGCGTGGTCGCGGGCCGCTCCAGCTTGCAGTGCGGCATGACTTTGGCGCAGCGCGGATGGAAGGCGCAGCCGGGCGGCGGATCGAGCGGATTGGGAAAGCCGGAGCCGAGCGCGAATTCCGGCAGGCCGCGGCTCGGATCGGGCGTCAGCACGGAATCGAGCAAGGTCTGTGTGTAGGGGTGGCGCGGATGAGCGAAGATATCGCTCGTCGGTCCGGCCTCGATCACGCGGCCGAGATACATGACGGCCACGCGGTCGGCCATATGCTCGACCACGGCGAGGTTGTGGCTGACGATCACGAAGGTCAGGTTGAGCTCGCGCCGCAAATCTTGCAGCAGGTTGAGGATCTGCGCCTGGACAGAGACGTCGAGCGCCGAGGTCGGTTCGTCGCAGATCACGACCTCGGGACTCATGGCGAGCGCGCGGGCGATGGCGACGCGCTGCCGCTGACCGCCCGATAGCTGGCTCGGATAGGCATAGATCAGCCGCCGCGCCAGGCCCACCAGCTCCATCAGCTCTTCGACCCGCGCGCGGCGCGTCTCGCGCGTGCCGATGCCATGCACGTCGAGCGGCAAAGCGATGATCTGCGCCAGGGTTTTGCGCGGATTGAGCGAGGAGTAGGGGTCCTGGAAGACCGGTTGGATGCGGCGCGCCACCTCGGCGCGGCTGATCGTGTGGATCGGCACGCCGCCGAAGCGAATTTCGCCGCTGGTCGGCGGCAGCAGGCCGAGCATCATCTTCGAGAGCGTGGTCTTGCCGCAGCCGCTTTCGCCGACGATCGCCAGCATTTCGCCGCGCTTGAGGGCGAGATCGACGCCGTCGACCGCGCGCAGCGCTTTGCCGCCGGCGAACATACCGGCGCCGATGGCGAACGTCCGCCCGACGCCGCGGCATTCGAGTACGGTGTCGCTCGCAACCGTCGCCTGTCTCATTGGGCGGCTCCGAGCGGCGCGGCATGCCGCAACGGTGTTGCCGCCGAGAGCAGGCAGCGGCTGGCGCGGCCGGGCGCGGCCTCGCGCAAGGGGACGGGCGCGGCGGCGCAGTCGGCAAAGGCGTGAGAGCAGCGGTTGCGGAACTGACAATTCGCGATGGGCGAGAGGAGCGATGGCACGATGCCCGGGATCGAGCCGAGCTGCTCTCCACGCGCGGTCTTGCCCGGGATCGGAATGCATTCCAGCAGCCCGCGCGTATAGGGATGAAGCGGCGCGGCAAAGATCTCTTCCGCCGTGCCGGTCTCGACCACCTGGCCCGCATACATCACTACCACGCGGTCGGCCATGCGCGCAACGACGCCGAGGTCATGGGTGATAAGGATCAGCGCCATCTGATATTCGCGCTGCAGCTCGGCGAGGAGATGGAGAATCTGCGCCTGGATAGTGACGTCGAGCGCGGTCGTCGGCTCGTCGGCGATAATCAAGGTCGGATCGCACATCAAGGTCATGGCGATCATCGCGCGCTGGCGCAGCCCGCCCGAAAGCTGATGCGGATATTGGCCGAGACGGCCCGCCGCGGCGCTGATACCGACCTTGTTGAGAAGATATTCGGCGCGCTCGCGCGCCTGCTTCGCTCCGCCCTTGCCGTGGCGGAGAAAGACCTCCTCCATCTGATTGCCGATCGTATAGACCGGATTAAGCGAGGTCATCGGGTCCTGGAAAATCATCCCGATCTCGTTACCCCGGACCCGGCGCATGTGGTCGTCGTCCAGCGCGACCAGGTCGCGGTCGTCGAGCAGAATCTTGCCCCCGGTGATGTGGCCGCCATTGGGCAGCAGCCGCATCACCGACATGGCCGTCATCGTCTTGCCCGAGCCGGACTCGCCCACGATGCCGAGGCACTCGCCGCGGTCCACGGAGAGGGTCACGCCGTCGATGGCGTGC
>DATGLO010000031.1:0-2898 GCA_035294105.1 Allostellaceae bacterium | reverse complement strand
CGCGCGTGTGGCGACGGTGGCGGCCGGCAGCTCGCAGATGCAGCGCAATCTGATCGCCAATTTGCTCGGGCTGAAGGCGCAATAGACGGAGAGGCAAGACGATGGCGGACAAGCTCGGCGGCAACACGGTGTTGGTGGAGTTCGATCAGGGCATCGCCTGGGTCACGCTCAACCGGCCGGAAAAGCGCAACGCGATGAATCCGACGCTCAACAAAGAGATGACCGGGGTTCTCGAAGCGCTGGAGATCGACGAGCGCTGCGGTGTGCTGGTGCTGACCGGTGCCGGCGATGCCTTCACCGCCGGCATGGATTTGAAGGAATTTTTCCGCGAATCCGATGTGAAATCGCCCGAGGAATGGGGCCAGATCGCGCGCCAGGCGCAAATCTGGCAGATGCAACGTCTCAAATGGTTTCCGAAACCGACGATCGCCATGGTGAACGGCTGGTGCTTCGGCGGCGGTTTCAATCCGGTGATCTCGTGCGATATCGCCATCGCCGCGGAGGATGCGACCTTTGGCCTCTCGGAGGTGAACTGGGGCATCATCCCCGCCGGCAATGTGCTGCGCTCGATCGCCTCGAAACTGCGCGACACCGACGGGCTCTATTACGCGCTGACCGGCGATACCTTCACCGGCACGGAGGCGGCGGCGATGGGCCTCGTCAAATTCACCGTGCCCAAGAATCAGCTCCGCGCCCGGACGCGCGAGCTGGCGATGAAGCTCTTATCGAAGAACCGGGCCGCGATGCGCGCGATCAAGACCGCCTGGCGCAAGCAGGAAGAGATGTCGTGGGAAGCCTCCGAGGATTACCTGATGGCAAAGCTCGATCAGTTGCGCCTGACCGATCCCGAGAAGGGCCGCGCCCAGGGCATGAAGCAATTCCTCGATGAAAAGACCTATCGCCCCGGCCTCGGCAATTACGAGCGCAAGGACAAGGAATAGGACGATGCAACGCAGCACCGATCGGATCGTCACCACCCATGTCGGCAGCCTGCCGCGTCCGCCGGAAGTCATCGCGTTGCTCAAGCGCCGCGATCGCGACGAGGCGATCGATCCCGCGGAGTTCGAAGCCGCGATTTCGCGCGCCGTCAACGACGTGGTTGCGAAGCAAGTTTCGGTCGGCATCGATATCGTCAATGACGGCGAGGCGAGCAAGGCGTCCTACGCCACGTATATCCAGCAGCGGTTGACCGGCTTCGGTCATGTCGACAAGTCGAAATGGCCGGTCGAGAAAAGCCCCGATCGCGCCGCGTTTCCCGAATATTACGCGCGGCCGGGCGCGACGTCGGGTCCGGAATCGCGGCGGCTGCTCGCCTGCACCGGTCCGGTCGAGGTCAAGGACCGCAGCCTGGTCGAGAGCGATATCGCCCATTTGAAAGCGGCCGCTGCGGCGTCGGGTGCCAAAGCCGTCTTCATGAGCGCGGCCTCGCCGGGCGTCGTCTCGCGCTTCCATCCGAATTTCCATTACAAGGACAGCGCCGATTATCGCGCCGCGGTCGGCGCGGCGATGCGCGACGAATATGAGGCGATCGTCAAGGCGGGCTTCATCTTGCAGCTCGATTGCCCCGATCTGGCCTCGGGCAGGATGAGCGTCTTCTCGACGGTGAGCGACGAAGAATTCGTCCGCCAATGCCATATCAGCATCGAGATTCTCAACGACGCCCTCAGGAACGTGCCGGCGGAAAGTGTGCGGTTGCATCTCTGCTGGGGCAATTACGAAGGCCCGCATGTCCACGACGTGCCGCTCGAGATGATCCTGCCGGCCGTGCTCAAAGCCAAAGCGGCGGTGATCTCGTTCGAAGGCGCCAATCCGCGCCACGCCCATGAATGGGAGCTGTGGCAACGCGTCAAGCTGCCCGACAGCATGGCGCTGATGCCCGGGTTGATCGACACCACCACCAATTTTGTCGAGCATCCCGAGCTGGTCGCCCAGCGGATCTGCAATTATGCCAGTTGCGTCGGCCGCGAGCGGGTGATCGCGGGCGTCGATTGCGGCTTCGAGACCTTCGCCGGCGGCAGCGCGCGAGTCGATAGCCGCGTCGCCTATAAGAAGCTCGAATCGCTGGTCGAGGGCGCGCGGATCGCCAGCAGGAAACTATGGGGCAGAGCCTAGCACGCTTGGGCCGGACGCTATTGGGGGATCGTCGAACAATATCATGAGCGATTCATCGCATCGCTTGCGCATTGCGGTCGATATCGGCGGCACCTTCACCGATCTTGCCGCCTTCGACGAGAAAGGCGGCAAGCTGACTTTCGGCAAGGCGCTGTCGACCCATGACGCGCTCGGGAAAGGCATCCGTCATTCGCTTGCCGGCACCGAGGTTAGGGTCGAGGACGCGTATCTCTTCCTCCACGGCACGACGATCGGCATCAACACGCTGTTGGAGCGCACCGGCGCGAAGACCGCGCTGCTCATCACCCGCGGCTTTCGCGACATCTACGAGATCGGCCGCATCAACCGCCCTGATTCTTACAATCTGTTCTTCGGCAAGCACGAGCCGTTGGTGAAGCGTTCCTGGCGCTTCGAGGTCGAAGAGCGGATGCTCGCCGATGGCTCGGTTCATCGCGCTCTCGATGAAGCGCAGGTGCGCGGCCTCGCGCGCGAGATCAAGGCGCGCGGCGGCGAAGCGGTCGCGATCCTGCTGCTCCATTCCTATCGCAATCCGGCACATGAGCGGCGCGTCGAAGAGATCATGCGCGAGGAGCTTCCCGGTGTCTTCGTTTCGTCGTCGCACCGGCTGTCGCAGGAATATCGCGAATTCGAGCGTGTCTCGACGGTGGCGGCCAATGCCTATATCGGTCCGCGCGTCGATCGCTATCTCGGCGAGCTTGACCGGCAGCTTCGAGGCGACCGCTTCACCGGCGACTTTTACGTCGTCCAATCGACCGGGGGCCTGTT
>DATGLO010000030.1:0-3653 GCA_035294105.1 Allostellaceae bacterium | reverse complement strand
TCCCAATGCAGCCCCGCGGCCGCCGTTTCACCGAGCTCTGTCAGCACGCGCGCCAGGCCCTGATGCGCTTCGGCAAGCTCGGCATCGGCGGCCAGCGCCGCGTCGTATTGCGCACGCGCACCGGCAAAATCCTGGTCGTCGTAGAGCAGATTGCCGAGGTTGACGCGGCCGATCGGGTTATCGGGATGGCAGCGCACGGCTTGCTCATAGGCGGTGCGCGCCGCCGACCGATGTCCCCCGGCATAAGCGAGAGCCGCGAGCTCGTTGAGCGCCGCGAAATGCGTTTGATCGCGGCGCAACACGTCGAGATAGGCGGCCTTCGCCGCATCGTCCTCGCCGCGCGCAGCGAGCGAGCGCGCCCGCACGAGCAGCGTCGCGGTCTGCTTATCGCTCATTGCACTTGCCGTAGCCGCCGCCGCCTGGCGTCTCAATGACGAAGACATCGCCCGCGTTCATCGCGACGACGGCGGTGCCCCCCAATTCTTCACGCCCGCCATCAGCTCGCTCGATCCAGTTCTGGCCGCAAGCGCCGGCCGCGCCGCCGGCGAGGCCGTGCGGCGCGATGCGGCGATGCGAGGAGAGGATCGCCGCCGTCATTGGCTCCAGGAACCGCAGGCGCCGTATCGCGCCGTCGCCGCCGCGCCATTTGCCCGCGCCGCCCGAGCCGCGGCGAATGGCGAAGCTTTCAAGCAGCACCGGGAAGCGCCATTCGAGGACTTCGGGATCGGTCAGCCGCGTGTTGGTCATATGCGTGTGGATCGCCGCCGTGCCGTCGAAGCCAGGCCCGGCGCCCGAGCCGCCGCAGATCGTCTCGTAATATTGATGGCACGCATTGCCGAAGGTGAAGTTGTTCATCGTGCCTTGTGCCGAAGCGAGCACGCCGAGCGCGCCGTAGAGCGCGTCGGTGATCGCTTGCGAGGTCTCGACATTGCCTGCGACCACCGCCGCGGGATAGCGCGGCGCCAGCATCGATCCCTCCGGGATGACGATCTTTAACGGCTTGAGGCAGCCGCCGTTCAGCGGAATATCGTCGTCTATCAGCGTGCGGAAGACATAAAGCACCGCCGCATGACAGATCGCCGCGGGCGCGTTGAAATTGCTGCCGAGCTGCGCGCTGGTACCGGTGAAATCGATCAGCGCCTCGCGCGCAACCCGATCGATCTCGACACGCACGCAAATCCGCGCGCCGTCATCCATCTCATAATCGAAGCTGCCGCTCGACAGCGTGCCGACGACGCGCCGCACGGCCTCCTCGGCATTCTCCTGCACATGGCGCATATAGGCCTCGACGACATCGCGACCGAAATGCCTGACCATGCGATGCAGCTCGGCGACGCCCTTGGCGCTCGCGGCGATCTGCGCCTTCAGGTCGGCAATATTCTGCTGCGGATTGCGGGCGGGATATTTCGCCGAGGACAGTAAAGCGATGGTCTCCGACTCACGAAAACGTCCGGCCTCGACGAGCAGGAAATCGTCGATCAGCACGCCCTCTTCTTCGACGCTGCGACTGTTCGGCGGCATCGAGCCCGGGGTGATGCCGCCGATATCGGCGTGATGGCCGCGCGAGGCGACGAAGAAGAGCGGCGGCGAGCGCCCGTCGCGATCGTCCTCCGCGAAAACCGGCGTGATCACGGTCACGTCGGGAAGATGGGTGCCGCCGTTGTAGGGGGCGTTCAGCACGTAGACGTCGCCGGGCCGCATGCGGCGGGCGGCGCCGCCCTCGCTATGGGCGCGCGCGATCGTCCTGACGCTCTCGCCCATCGAGCCGAGATGCACCGGGATATGGGGCGCGTTGGCGACGAGCGAGCCACTACGGTCGAACAGCGCGCAGGAGAAATCGAGCCGCTCTTTGATGTTGACCGAATAGGCGGTGTTCTGCAGCGCGGTTCCCATCTCTTCGGCGATCGCCATGAAGAGATGGCTGAAGACTTCGAGCATCACGGGGTCGGCTTTCGCGCCGACTGTCGGCCGATCCGGCTTTTTCGCCGCGCGCTCGAGGATGAGATTGCGCCGCGCGTCGAGCCGCGCGCGCCAGCCCGGCTCGACCACGGTGGTGGCGTTCGCTTCGACGATGATGGCGGGTCCCTCGAGGCCCTCGCCGGGCCGCAGCCGCGCGCGATCGTAGATCGGCGTGAGATGCGTGGCGCCGCCCGTAAACATTGCAGCTTCGGCAACCGGCGCGGCCCGACCTGCCACCAAGATCTCCGCCGGTTGGTCATCGACATCGCTACGGCCAACGATCTCGACCGAAACAGCTTCGACGACAAGCGCTTTGTCGGGCATCACAAAGCCGAAACGCTGACGATGCGACGTTTCGAAGCGCTCGCGCATCGCTGCGGCGTCGCCGAATTCGATGGCGAGCGCCGCGTCGGTGCCTTCGTACTTTATATGCGCGCGACGCAACGCGGTCGCCTGCGACGGCGCGACGCCGTCGGCCACCATGGCAGCGATGCCATCCGCGGCGAGCTTCTCCAGATTCCGCGTCAAATCGCCGACGAGATCGGGCGACAGCGGCGCTTCGACCGCATGCTCGCGGATGGCGCGGCGATCGGCGACTCCGATGCCATAGGCCGAGAGCACGCCGGCGAGCGGATGGACGAAGATGCGCTCGATGCCGAGCGCGTCGGCGACGCCGCAAGCGTGCTGACCGCCGGCGCCGCCGAAGCAGCAGAGCGTATATTCGGTGACGTCGTAGCCGCGCTCGATCGAGATCTGCTTGATCGCTTTCGCCATCGTCGCATTGGCGATCTCGACGAAGCCCTCGGCGACCTCCTCGGCACTGCGGCGATCGCCGGTCGTTGCCGCGATCTCCGCGGCCAGCGCGGCGAGCTTTTGCTCGACCACGGCGCGATCGAGCGGCGCATCGCCGCTCGGGCCGAAAATCGCCGGAAAGTGATCCGTCTGCAGCTTGCCGAGCATCAGGTTGCAATCGGTGATGGTCAGCGGCCCGCCGCGGCGATAGCAGGCGGGCCCGGGATCGGCCCCGGCGCTTTCAGGGCCGACGCGATAGCGCGCGCCGTCGAAGCGGCAAATCGAGCCGCCGCCCGCGGCCACGGTATTGATCGCCAGCATCGGCGCGCGCAGCTTGACGCCGGCAATCGTCGTCTCGGGATTGCGCTCGAACGCGCCGGCGTAATGCGACACGTCGGTCGAGGTGCCGCCCATGTCGAAGGCGATGATCTTGTCGAACCCGGCGCGCGCGGCGCTGTGCGCCGCGCCGACGATACCGCCGGCCGGACCCGAGAGGATCGCATCCTTGCCGGCGAAGCGCCGCGCCGCGGCGAGCCCGCCGTTCGATTGCATGAAGAGCAAGGGCACCTCGCCGAGCTCGGCCGCCACGCCATCGACATAGCGGCGAAGGATCGGCGAAAGATAAGCGTCGATCACGGTGGTATCGCCGCGGCTGACCAGCTTCATCAAGGGGCTTGTCTCGTGGCTCAAAGAGATTTGCGAAAAACCGATCGCGCGGGCGAGCGACCCCGCTTGCCGCTCGTGGGCGGGAAAGCGATAGCCGTGCACGAAGGCAATCGCGACGGCGCGGATGCCACTGTCGTAAGCCGCTTGCAATGCGACGCGCAGCTCGGCGACATCGAGCGGCAGCAATATCTCGCCTCTCGCGGTGACGCGCTCGCGAGCCTCGATCACGCGCTCGT
>DATGLO010000029.1:0-7322 GCA_035294105.1 Allostellaceae bacterium | reverse complement strand
AAAAAGGCGGCGGAAATTGCCCAAGAGCTGCGCCGGATCGTTCTTCAAAGATTGCGGAATCGAAGGCTGCACCAGCCGCAAGGCGATGCCCGGAACATTGCCGGGATGGCCTTGCGACAAGCGATAAGCGCCCCAGCCGACGGGAAGCGCGATCAGCAAGACCGCCACAATCACGGCCCACCAGCGGCGGCCGGAGAAATCGCCGAGCCGCGCCGGCAGGCAGGCGACCACAACCGTGACAAGGCTGAGACCGTAAATGCCGACCAGCGATGCCAGCTGCAGCATGGTGATTGCGCCGGGAAACGCGCCCGACCAGGCGTAGCCGATGAGGTTCCAGGGAAAGCCGGTGAGGATATGCCCGCGCAGCCATTCCGCGCCCGACCAGCACAGCGCCAAAGCAAGGATGCGCTCGGTGCCGCCGAGCCGCAGCCAGCGGCACAGCGCGTGGCTTACGACGAGCGCCACCCCGGTGAAGATGGCAAGGCCGGCCGGCACGCCGGCGGCCGCGAAAGGCACCAGCCACCAAAATTGCGCGATATCGACGAAGAGCGCGGCGGCGATCCAATAGAGCCCGGCGACGAAAAAGCCGAAACCGAAGCTCCAGCCCAAAGCAAAAGCGGATTTGATGCCGGTGTTGCCGTCGGTGAGCCAGACGAGGCCGGGAAACGATATCAGCAGCACCGGCGTCATATCGACGGGCGGCAGGGACGCCGCAGCGAGCGCGCCCAAGAGGAGCGCCGCCAGATACCGGTGCCAGCCCGTCAGGCTCGCGAACCAAAGCCCCGCGCGCTGGAGGGGCGTCACCGGTCCGGCACTGCCGCGCAATTCAACCGCGATCGATTCACCCATGTTCGACGGGCTGTGCCTCGCCGGCTTTGCTCAGGCCGCGGATGCGCAACCGCTTCACGCGCCGCGGATCGGCGTCGAGGATTTCGAATTCGAAGCCGAGGGGATGGCGCACGATCTCGCCGCGCACCGGGACCCGGCCCGCGAGCGCGACAACCAGTCCACCCAATGTCGTGACGCCCTCCTCGAAGCTTTCGGGCACGATCGCGCCCTCGACATGCGGCGCGAGGGCTTCGACCGGCGTCCGTCCCGGGCCGAGAAACGTGCCATCGGGACGCGCGACCAGCTTCGGCCGGTCGGCGTCGTCGTGCTCGTCCTCGATCTCGCCGACGATTTCCTCGATCACGTCCTCGATGGTTACGAGCCCGTCGGTGCCGCCGAATTCGTCGACGACGATGGCGAGATGCGTGCGCGACAAGCGCATCTGCAGCAGCAGATCGAGAAGCGGCATCGTCGGCGCGACGAACAGCGGCTTGCGCGCGATATCGGCGAGCGCGACCGCGCTGCCGTCGACCGCATGCGGGAACAGATCCTTGATGTGGATCATGCCGACGATGTCGTCGAGCGTGTCGCGGAAAACCGGCACGCGCGAATGGCCGACCTCGATCATTTGCTTGGCGGCTTCGGCGAAAGGAGTCTCGACATCGAGCGCCATGATATCGACGCGCGGCACCATCACATCCGCGGCGACGGAGCCGTGAAGCTTGAGGATGTTCGCGAGCAAGGCGCGCTCGTGCGGATCGATCGGTTGGTCGGGGTCTTCTTCGCCGAGCATTTCGACGAGAGCCCCACGCAGCCCGCGCGCTTTCTCCGGCTCGCCGCGCAACTGGCGCAGCCATTGGCGCAGGCCGGAAAGAGGGCCTTCGTCCGGTGCGGGGGCCTCGCGCGGGCCTTGGTCAGCCATGCCGCGCCTCGAACGAGGTCGGCGCGCGCGGGCGATAGGGATCGGCAACGCCGAGGCTCGCCAGAATCCGCGTCTCGAGCGCCTCCATGCGTTTGGCCGGCGCCGCGGCGATGTGATCGTAGCCGAGAAGATGCAGCACGCCGTGGATGACGAGATGCCGCAGATGATCGGCGAGGCTCTTGCCTTGCGCCTTGGCCTCGGCGGCGACGGTCTCGAAGGCAAGCACGACGTCGCCGAGGAGCACCGGCTTCCCGGCATCGGGCGCCTCGTCGCTGGCAAAAGCCAGCACATTGGTCGGTGCGTCCTTGCCGCGCCAGCGCGCATTCAACGCGTGCACCGTCGCGTCGTCGGCGAGCACCAAGGACAGTTCGGCGGCGCCGATCTTCTTGCGCGCCCGGCCCGTCGCCGATTGGGCGAGCGCGGCTTCGGCCGCCGCGCGCGTCAGGCCGGCAACGGCGGGGAGGGCGCGGCGCCACGACGCGCAGGGGATCGAAAGATCGATCTCGATCCCGCGCTTCGGCTTAGTCGTTCGACTCATCTTCCTTCTTGCGCCGCTTGCGATCGCGCCGGTCATAGGCGCGCACGATGCGCGACACCAAGGCGTGACGCACGACGTCGGCGTCCGTGAAATTCACCACGGCGATCCCTTCTTCGCCATGCAGCGTCTCGAGCGCGTCGGCGAGACCCGAACGCGTGCGCGGCGGCAGATCGATCTGCGACAGATCGCCGGTCACCGCCATGCGCGAATGCTCGCCGAGCCGCGTCAAGAACATCTTCATCTGCACAGGCGTCGTATTCTGCGCTTCGTCGAGAATGACGAAGGAATTGGCGAGGGTGCGGCCGCGCATGAAAGCCAGCGGCGCGATCTCGATTTCGCCCGATGACAGGCGCTTCATCACTTGATCGCCCGGCAGCATATCGTGGAGCGCATCGTAGAGCGGGCGTAGATAGGGATCGACCTTCTCGCGCAGATCGCCCGGCAAAAAGCCCAAGCGCTCGCCGGCTTCGACCGCGGGGCGCGAGAGGACGATGCGCTCGACCGCGCCGCTCATCAGCATGTCGACGGCCATGGCGACGGCGAGATAGGTCTTGCCGGTACCGGCGGGCCCCAGACCGAAAACCAGCTCGTGCTGTCGCAAGGCGCGGAGATAAGCCGCCTGGTTGGCGCTGCGCGGGCTGATTCGGCGCTTACGGGTGCGGATTTCCTCCGCTTCGCCCCATTGCTCGTGCGATTGAAGACTGGCGCGCTTCAAGGCCGCCTCGACCGCGGCGTTGTCGACTTCGAGGCCGCGCTTCAAGCGCTGATAAAGGCTCGTCAGCGCGTTGCGCGCGACATCGGCGCTGTCTTGCGGCCCCGCGATCGCGAGGCGGTTGCCGCGCGAGACCAGCGAGACGCCGAGCTCGCGTTCGATCTTGTCGAGATGGCGGTCGCGTTCGCCATAGAGAAGCGGCAGCAGAGAGTTATCGTCAAAATGCATCTGCAGACGATCGCCGCTTTGCTCCATCACGCCACCACCTCCACGGTTGTTTCCCTCTCGCCGGGTTCGATGCTTCCGGCCAAGCTGTTGGGGCCGACGCCGACGATCCGGACCGGCAGCACCGCGCCCGCGCACCGCGCCGGTGCCTGGGCATGGACCCATTGTTGATATGGGGTGCGGCCGACCCATTGTCCCGGATGGCGCCCCGGCTTTTCGAACAGGACCGGCAGGACGCGGCCGGCGCAGCCTTCATTGAAACGGCGCTGTTGCTCTTCGATGAGCGCCTGCAAGCGTTGCAGCCGTTCCGATTTCACCGCGTCGGCAATCTGCCCCGGCATCGCCGCGCCGGGCGTGCCCGGTCGCCGGCTGTATTTGAACGAATAGCACTGCGAGAATTGGATCTCGGAGACGAGATCGAGCGTCGCCGCGAAATCTTCTTCGCGCTCGCCCGGGAAGCCGACGATGAAATCGGAGGACAGCGCGATATCCGGCCGCACCGCGCGCAGTCGATCGACGACGCGGCGATAGTCGTCCGCCGTATGGCCGCGATTCATCGCCTCGAGCACGCGATCGGCGCCCGACTGCACCGGCAGATGGAGGAACGGCATCAGCGTCGCGACATCGCGATGCGCTTCGACCAGCTCGTCGTTCATATCGCGCGGATGCGAGGTGGTGTAGCGCAGACGCGCGAGACCCGGGAGTTCGGCGAGGGCGCGGATGAGCCGTCCCAAGCCCCAGTCGCGGCCATCGAGCCCGTCGCCGTGATAGGCGTTGACGTTTTGTCCGAGGAGGGTGATCTCGCGCGCGCCGGCCGCGATGAGGCGCTGGGCCTCTGCGATCACCGCCGCGGCGGGCCGCGAGAATTCTGCGCCGCGCGTATAGGGCACGACGCAGAAGGTGCAGAATTTGTCGCAGCCTTCCTGCACCGAGAGAAAGGCCGACACGGCTTGGGGTGCCGCGCTGTCGGGCAGCGAATCGAATTTCGGCTCGGGCGGGAATTCGGTATCGAGCACCGGCCCGTCGCCACGCGCGAGCTTTGCCACCATCTCCGGCAGGCGATGATAGGTCTGCGGCCCGAGGACGAGGTCGACATAGGGCGCGCGCGCGAGGATCTCGGTACCTTCGGCTTGGGCGACGCAGCCCGCGACCGCGAGGGTGAGCCGGCCGCCGCTTTTGCGCTTGCGCGCCTTTAATGGCTTCAAGCGGCCGAGATCGGAAAACAGCTTTTCCGCCGCCTTTTCGCGGATGTGGCAGGTGTTGAGAAGGATCATATCCGCGTCTTCGGCATCATCCGTCGCGACATAGCCGAGCGGCGCCAGGACATCCGCCATCCGCGCGGAGTCGTAGACATTCATCTGGCAACCGTAAGTGCGGATATAGAGCTTGCGTTTCACGGGGCTCGCGTTTCGCCTTATTGCGCAGCCATAGCCGGCGCCGCGCCGGACGGCGCCGGCGTCGGATCGCGGCCGGCGAGGCTCGCCGCCATGCCTTCGGCAATGACCTGCGCGCAATGCTCGGCCAAGAGCTTGCGCGTGCCGAAATCCTTGAGCCGCACCGGCTCGTGAAACGTCAAAGCCACCGTCAATCGCCCCAAACCCAGGACCTTCCAGAGATGCGGGGGCATGGTCATATCGCCATACCACGCGAAGAACGGGCGATAGAACCGCCCGAGGGGAATGCCGTCAAGCAGCCGGTAGACGACCGAGACCGGCTGCACGAGGACGCGCTCGTCCTCGGCCGCCGCGAACAAGGTCGATTTGAAGGGCAGCAGATGCATGCCGTCACCGCTCGTGCCCTCGGGAAAAAGGATCAGGTTGTCGCCGTCGTCCAGCCGGCGGCGAATCTCGTCGCGCTGCCGCGCGGCGCCCGCGCGATCGGCGCGCTCGACGAACACCGTGCGCTGCAGCCGGGCGAGCGAGCCGAAGATCGGCCAGCGCGACACCTCGGCCTTCGAGACGAAGCTGCCGTCGACCGCCGCGGCCATGATCTCGATATCGAGATAAGAGGTGTGGTTGGCGACGAAGAGCGTCGGATGATGCGTCGAAATCGTTCCGTGCCGTACGAGATGGATGCCCAAAAGGCGGCAAATGCGGTTGTGATACCAGCGGGGCAATCGCCGTGCGCCGGGGCTTTTGCGCCAAAGCAAGAAAGCTTGCACCGGCATCAGCGGCAAGGTCAGGGCCAAATAGCCGATGATCCGAAACAGGCGCAGCGCGATGCCGCTCATGCGGCGGTGGCACCTTCGCGCGCCGCGCGGCGCTCGTAATAGCGGTAATACTTCTCGGTCACGAGGTCCGTCTTCACAACGATCGCGACGTCGGTCGTGTTGAATTGCGGATCGATCACCGCGCCGTCGCCGACGAAGCCGCCCAAGCGTAGATAGCCCTTGATCAGCGGCGGCAGCAGCGCCTGGGCCCGCGCCACGTCGATTGCGTCTTTCGCGAGGCGATCCATCGCGACATAGCGGTCGGGCAGGGCGCGCGCACGCAAGGCGGGGGGCGCGCGATGGTAATGGTGGAGATAGGCGAGCGGCAAAGCGAGGGCATCGGGATCGGTGCCGGCGAGGCTGGCACAGCCGAACATCAATTCGATGTTGTAGTGGAAGACGTAGTTGGAGATGCCGCGCCACATCAGCTTGGCCGCCGGCCCGCCGCGTGCCGAAGCATCGGTGCAGGACCGGCCGAGCTCCAAGATCTCGCCGGTGTGATTGGGGATCGCGCCGAGATCGTATTCGCTCGCGGAATAGAAGCCGCCGTGACGCGCCGCGACGGCGCGGCGAATGAGGCGATAGGTGCCGACGACCGCGCCCCGGCGATGGTCGATGACCAGAAGATGATCGCAATCCCGATCGAAGCGATCGAAGTCGCGGCGGATCGCGGCCATCTCGGGCGTCGGCCGCGCGCCCATCTCGTCGTAAAAGACGCGGTAGCGCAGCGCTTGCGCGGCATCGATCTCGGCAGCGCTTTGCGCCAGGCGCACTTGCAACGACTCGAAACGCACATCGACAATGGAATCGCGCGCCGAAGCTTCTCGGGAATTCGGCCGAACGGCCGAAATAGGTGACTCGCTCACAACACCTCGCGGGTGGAGATAGCCATACTGCGCGCTACTTTTTTCCGTTTTGTGACGAATCGTCGTTCTTGTTCAGGGAGACGGCAAAGAGCTCCAAGCGATGATCTACGAGCTTGTAGCCCAGGCGCGCGGCGACTTCGCGCTGCAGCGCCTCGATCTCCTCGTTGCGGAATTCGATGACCCGACCGGTCTGCAGGTCGATCAGGTGGTCGTGATGCTCGGACGGGACTTCTTCATAGCGGGCGCGGCCATCGCCGAAATCGTGCCGCTCGAGGATGTTCGCTTCCTGGAAGAGACGCACGGTGCGATAGACGGTCGCGATGCTGATCTTGGGATCGATCTCGGCCGCGCGGCGATGCACCGCCTCGACGTCGGGATGATCGGCCGAGTCCGACAGCACGCGCGCGATGACGCGCCGCTGCTCGGTCATCTTCATGCCCTTGTCGTGACAAAGCTGTTCGAGCCGGGAGGTCATTTTGCCCCTTTAGCTCCGGACGAGACCAGCTAAGCATAGCCCAAAAAGCGAGGCGAGCCTACCCCGCTCGCTATCGCGACGGGCGGGCCGCAATGGCGATTGAGCGGCGCTGCGATCGCGGTTCAACCCGCCCGCGCACGGCGCCCACGCGTGCCCAGACCGATATCCTTGGCGAGCTTGCTGCGCTGCTTCGCGTAGTTCGGCGCGACCAGCGGGTAGTCCGGCCCGAGGCCCCAGCGCTCACGATATTGCTCGGGCGTCAGGTTGTAGGACGTCTTCAGATGCCGCTTCAGCATCTTCAATTTCTTGCCGTCCTCGAGACAGATCAGATAGTCGGGATGGATCGACTTCTTCACCGGCACGGCCGGCTGCGGACGCTCGGCTGCCGGCGCCGGCGCTTTGCCGATATTGGTGAGCGACTGATAAACTTGATTGATCAGCTGGGGCAAATCGGCGACGCCGACCGTGTTGTTCGAGACATGGGCCGCGACGATTTCCGTCGTCAGTGCCAGGAGGTCCTTTGGATTGGAATTGTTTGTCATGATTT
>DATGLO010000028.1:0-3435 GCA_035294105.1 Allostellaceae bacterium | reverse complement strand
TCGAAAATGTCGACGTTCTCGTAGCCTGTCAGGTCGAGGAAAGCCCGCGTCGGCAAAAAGGCGAAACAGGCAAGCGCCAGTTGCTGCCGATTCTCGCGCAAGAGCATGGCGTCGAGCTTCGCTTTGAGGGCGTGAAGATGGAGCACGTCCGACGCGGCGTAGCGCTTTTGCTCCTCGGTGAGCGATGGCGCGCCCCAATCCGAGCTTTGCTGCTGCTTCGACAATTCGACGTTGAGGAGCTCGCGGCAGAGATCCTTCAGGCCGTGCTTGTCGGTGAAGGTGCGGGCCAGCTTCGAGGCGATTTTCGTGCAATAGACCGGCGCCGCGACGACGCCGAGATAGTGCGCCATCACCGCGATATCGAAGCGGCCGAAATGAAAGAGCTTCAGCACTTTGGGATCGGCCAGCAACGCACGCAGGTTGGGCGCGTTGTACTGGCCCGGCATGAACTGCACCAAATGCGCGTCGCCGTCGCCCGCCGACAGCTGCGCGAGGCACAGGCGGTCGCGCAGCGGGTTCAGCCCCATCGTCTCGGTATCGATGGCGACGCTGGGGCCGAAACTGACGCCTGCCGGAAGATCGCCTTGATGAAGATGGATCGTCACGTTGGCCTATGGGTTTGGCGGGCATGGCGCGCGCCGTGAAGTCGTGGTGCCCTGGAGAAGACTCGAACTTCCACGACCTTTCGATCACTAGAACCTGAATCTAGCGCGTCTACCAATTCCGCCACCAGGGCCCGCGCGGGTGATTAGGCGGCGCCTTGCTTCCTGTCAATTGCAACCCTCGCGCTGTCGCCCTCCGCGCGCTCGCACGCGCGGCGGCTGTATTGTATAGAGCGTTCATGACCTCTCGTCGCATCACCATCCTCGGCGCTTCGGGCTTTGTCGGGCGCTACATCGTGCGCGATCTCGCGCGCGAGGGCGCGGTGATCGCGGCTTGCTGCCGCCATGCGCGCAGCGCCGGCTTCCTGCGGCCGATGGGCGATGTCGGCCAGATCGGCACCTTCAGCGCCGATCTCACCGACGAGCGGGCGCTGGCGGCCGTCATCGCCGGCGCCGATACCGTCGTCAATGCGGTCGGCATCCTCTATGAGCGCGGCAAGCAGCGCTTTGCGGCGCTCCACAGCGAAGGACCGGCGCGGGTCGCCGCGCTTGCCAAGGCCGCCGGCGTCAAGCGGCTCGTGCATTTCTCGGCGCTCGGCGCCGCTGCGCAATCGACCTCGTCCTATGGCCGCACCAAGGCCGCAGGCGAAGCGGCGATACGTGCGGCTTTCCCGGCCGCGACCGTCTTGCGTCCGGCGCTGATCTTCGGTCCCGAGGATAATTTCTTCAACCGGTTTGCGGCGCTGGCCCGGTTTTCTCCGGCCTTGCCGCTGATCGGCGGCGGCGCCACCAAATTTCAACCGGTCTATGTCGGCGATGTCGCGGCGGCTGTGGCGGCGGTGCTGGCGCGCGAGGACAGCCAGGGCAAAACCTACGATCTCGCCGGGCCCGCCGTCTTCACCTTGAAGCAGCTCTTCGAGTTGATCCTGCGCGTGATCCAGCGCAAGCGGCTGCTCGTGCCGGTGCCGTTCGCCCTTGCCGGCCTCGAGGCGTTCTTCCTCGAATGGGCGCCGCGGCCGCTGCTGACGCGCGATCAAGTTCGCATGCTGCGTCACGATACCGTAGCGGCGCCGGGCGTGCCGGGTCTCGCCGAGCTCGGCATCGTCCCGACGGCGCTCGAGCTGGTCCTGCCGTCTTATCTCGATCGCTATCGCCGGCCGGGCAGGTTCCGGCCGAGCCACGCCTGACAGGCTGCCTAATGGGCCCCACCCGGCTCAAAAGCTCGAACCCGGTTCCTTCAGAAAAGCTTCCTCTTCCGCGGTCGAGACGCGGCCGAGCGCGGCGTTGCGATGCGGGAAGCGGCCAAAGCGGGCGATGATGGCGTGATGCCGGCGCGCAAAATCGAGCAGGCCGGCATGGGCCGGATCGCGCGCCATCGCGGCGAAAAGCTTCAGGCTGAGCTCCTGATCGGCGATGTCTTCACTGTGCTCGAAAGGCAGATAGATAAATTGGCGCCAGGTCGCGGGTAGCGAGCGATCGAAGCCGCGTTTCAGCGCGGCGCGGGCGGTCTCGCGCGCGAGCGGGTCGGAGGCGAAGGCTTCTCCGCTGCCGCGAAACAGATTGCGCGGCAGCTGGTCGAGCAAGAGAATCAAGGCGAGGCAGGGTTCGGCCTCCAGCGCCCAATCGGCGCAGCGTCCTTCGGCGGCACGGCGCCGGAGGGCGCCGAAACGCTCGCGCAGCGACGCATCGAAACCCGGATCGGTTTTGAACCAGACCTCGCGCTGCTGGAAGCGGCCGGGCGAGCGCGGCGGCCCGAACCAGAAATCGATCAGTGCCGTGGCTTCGTCCCGTTCCGCCTGCGTCATGGCGCCAATCCAATAACCGATCGCGCGGCGCATGACGAGCGGCAAACGGTCAAGCGGCGAACGGCGCGACGGTGCTTTACCGGCATGCCCCGGCTGTGGGATGATTCGCGCCGGAGCGACCCGTGACGGAACTCGAAGCGCAATTCGAACAGGCCGTGCGCGAGGCTTGCGCCAAAGCTGGCAGCCTCGGCTACTTCCCGTCCTTACTTTCTCCAGAAGCTGACGCGCTTGGGCGCCGTTCCCTACGCCAAGCAGCTGGTCGCGAGCGGCGAGATGTCGACCGGGCTGCGGCGCCTGGCGCAACTTAAGGCGCTGGACCTGTCAATCGAGCATCTCGTCGCGCGGGTGAAGAAATTCGCGCCGCTCTTCACGAAAGACGAGCGTGCCGCCGCGGAATGGCGCCTGACACAGATTGAAGCATCGGGCCGGTAAGCGTAGAACCGACGGCCATGCGTTTGCTGTATCATTTCTGGTTGTCGCCCGTCTCGCGCAAGATTCGCCTGGTGCTGCAGGAGAAGAATCTCGAATTCAGCATGCAGGTCGAGAAGGTTTGGGAGCGCCGCGCCGAGTTCCTCGCGCTCAACCCGGCTTGCGAAGTGCCGGTTCTGATCGAGCCGGACGGCGCGGTGCTGGCCGATTCCGCCGCGATCGCCGAATATCTCGACGAAACCTATCGCGAAAAGATTCTCTTGGGCCTCAATCCGTCCGATCGCGCCGAGGTGCGGCGGCTTGTCGCCTGGTTCGATCGCAAGATGGATCGGGAAGCGACCGAACCGCTGATCACCGAAAAATTCATGAAGCGCTTTCTCGGCTCCGGCACACCGGATTCGGCTGTCATCCGCGCCGCCAAATCGAATCTCAAATATCATCTCGACTACATAGCCTATCTTGCCGAGCGGCGGCGCTGGCTCGGCGGCGATCACTTTTCGCTCGCGGACGTGACCGCGGCGGCGCACCTATCGACGCTCGATTATCTCGACGATGTGGCTTGGGACGATCACGAGCCGGCCAAGGAATGGTATGCGCGG